>JAUSJA010000001.1 GCA_030647905.1 Gemmatimonadaceae bacterium
GTCCGCGAGACTCGCGGAGCGAAGGTTCCCCGCGAAGACCGGGAGGTATGGGCAGGGCGTGATATCCCCATTCGGCCGTATCCCCATGTAGTGCGTCCCCGCCGGGCACCCGCCGGCCCCTCCGGAGTAGGTCCTGATCTGAGCCGGGATCTGATCGGTCTGCTCGCCGGCCTGCCCTGAGCTGGGTCGAAGGGCATTCTCCAGAACGGTCTTGATGTAGTGCGGCGCGCACTTCGCGTTCACGAGCATCCGGCGGTCGTACTTCCTCTGGATCCGGTAGAGCGAGGCGAGCACCTCGTCGTACTGCGCGGGGGTGATGTCCGACACGAACTGCCCGCGCCCCGTCGGCACCAGGAAGTAGAGGTTCCAGACCTTGGCGGCGAGGCGATGGTGCGCGAAGTCGGCGATCGCCTCGAGCTCGCCGAGATTGTGCGAGCCCACGGTCGTCTGCACGATGAAGGGGAGCCCGGTCCGGTTGAGGATCTCCGCTCCCTCCACCGTGTTCCGCCAGGCGCCCCGCACGTTTCTGAAGCGGTCGTGACGATCGGGATCGAGCGCATCGAGAGAGAGCGAGAGCCCCCGCACGCCGGCCTCGGCGAGGCGCCTCGCCAGATTCTCCGTGATACTCACGCCGTTGGTGCCGACGACGACCCAGAGTCCGCGCTCCGACGCGCGCCGGACGATCTCGAGGATGTCGCGCCGTAAGAGCGGCTCACCGCCCGTCAGGATCGTGATGCATTCAGGCGCGAACGCGGCGATTTCGTCGATGACCCTGAAGCATTCCTCGGTGCCGAGCTCGCTTCGATCGGCGAAGTTCTCCGTGCCGACCAGAGGCGTGCCGCCGGCGTCGAGATAGCAGTGCTCGCAGGCGAGGTTGCAGCGGTAGGTGAGGTTCCACGAGACGACGTACGGCCGCGCGAACCCTTCGACTCGCATCACATGCCGAAGAAGTCTTTGGCCGCATCGAGGATCTTCTCGTCCACTTCGAGGGCCCCTCGGTCTCGCGCAAATTTTTCGATGCCGGTCTTCGCCATGGGGCGGACGAACTCCGGAATGTTCGCGAGCCTGGCTTCCGCAGCGGCGGTCCACCGGACGGGTGCCGGCTCGCCAGCCTTGTTGGGTTGCACCTCACCGTTTCCCGGAATCATCGCTGTGAAAGGGCAGCCGGCGCCGGACGTACTCGCCGCGGCATCGCCAGTCGCGGGACCGATCCGCACGCCGAGTGACTGGACGACCTGTGTTTCGTACGCGTTGGTGAGCATCGCCATCTCGTAGCCGCACTCAGGACACGAGTAGACGACTGACAGCGAGCCGCGCTCGGGCGGGCCGATGGTTTGCAACTTCATCGGGCTATCGCAGGGGACGCAAAGGAATTTCATGGCGGGGGTTCCTTGCCGAGCTTGTCTAGCCGTAGCTCACGCGACTGCGTGAGCGGAGGCTGAAGGCTGTCCAGAAGTTGCTGCGCAATTTGATCCAGGGCCTCGCCAACGGGTGTTTCGGGCAATTCCGCGAGAGGGATCCCCCGATCGCAGTGCCGTGCAAGCTCGGGATCGAATGGGACGGTCCCGAGGCAGGGGATTTCCAGGCCGGATGGCCTGCCCTGAGCCGCGTCGAAGGGCTCGGATGAGTCGAAGAGCGGCTTGATGGCGTTGCAGTCGCGGCAGTAGTAGCCGCTCATGTTCTCGACGTAACCGAGGACGCGATTGGGTCCCTTCGACAGCGCTGCCACCGAGCGCGCGACCACACCCCGTGACACCTCGGACGGGATCGTCACGAGCAGGAACGAGGTCCGCGGCCCGAGAAAATCGGCGTACTGGACGGTCCGCTCGGCTCCCGGCGGCAGATCGAACATCAGCAGATCGAGCGCTCCCCACTCGAAGGCCCCGAGGATCTCGCCGAGGAGAGCGAACTCCCTCGTGGCGCGCCACGTATGGGACTCTCCGTGCGCAGCGCTCTCGAACTCGAGCGCCTCCGACTCGGGGATCACCGAGCCCATCGAGAAGACTCCGATCCCGTTCCTGGTCCGCGGGAGCGCGACCTTGTGGCTGCCGGGCACTAACAGCGCCCCCTGGACACCTGCCATGCGCGCCTGTGAGGGACCGTTGAAGTCCGCGTCGAGAATCGCAATCCGAAGTCCCCTGGCGCGCAGAGCGCCCGCGAGATGCAGCGTCAAAGTGCTCTTGCCGACGCCTCCTTTGCCGGACCCCACGGCCACGAGATGGCGCACCCCGACGAGCCCGTCGGTGATGCGGGTGCGCTGTTCGGCAACCTGCTCGAGGATTCTGGACCCTCCGTCGCCGACGATGTCGTGGTAGCGCTTCACCTTGTTGGGTAGCTTACACCGTGGCGAGCCGTATCGAGTCTCGGCCTAGACGACTGAAAGTGGGCCGAAGGTCGCGTCAATCGCCAACCCGGAAACACTGGTTGGCAGGCAGTGCGAGCGACGGCATCTGGGAATCCTTCGATTCGGGAGCTTCGTGGACAACAAAGACCGACGGGTTTCCGTCGCTCGTCATTGGTGCTATCGCCTTTGCGCGGAGCAATCCAAGCGTCATCTATGCGGCCACTGGTGAAGGCAATTTCAGTCGTGACGCGTACGGTGGAGTGGGCCTCTACAAGACGACCGACGCCGGCGCGTCGTGGTCGGTGATCGGCGCGTCCAGTCTCGGGAACACAGGCATGGGCGAGATTCGCGTTCATCCCAACTAACCAAACATTCTGCTGACGATTACGATCCGAGCGGCGTCCGGACGATTCTCGGACGCTCTGCCGCTGTCGCTCTCGCCAACACTTGGTGTGTTGAAGTCCACGGATGGCGGAGCGAACTGGCTGCGCACGCTGGCGGGTGAAGCGACAGACGTCGAAGTGCATCCCGCGGATTTCAACAATCAACTCGCCGCGAACGGTGATTGATCGTTCTCCTGGCCGAGACCGCTTCGCAGAGCGACCCCGTCTGCCAGAAGTTAGACTGGTCGCTCGTTCTAGCCGATACTAGATGGGTCTTCAGCCAGTTAGCGCAACGCGGCAAAGCTACGCGGGCTGACGTGGTAGTTGGAATCCGTTTCCGGCCAGGAGAAGCAGCACCTATGCGTTCGGGACGGTGGGCGCTGGTACTGTTAGCGTTGGGTTCGGGACGACGGGCGCTGGTTCCCTGCGCATCACCGGCAACGGCGGGGCGTCGTGGTCCGATTTTGATCCGACCGACGCGGTGCCGAATCGCCCGGTCACTGGCATTGCGTTTGCCGCGAGCGATCCGAACGTCGCGTACGTGACGTTGTCAGGACTCGACGAGGGGACGCCGGGCAAGTCGGGGCACGTTTTCAAGAGCACGAATGCTCTCGCCGGATCCCCGGTGTGGACGAACGTGACGCCGCCGGTCAACATTCCGTTCAACGTCGTCGCGATAGATCCTGCAACGCCGAACACCGTGTTCGTTGGCGCCGACAACGGCGTCTGGGCCAGCCGCGATGGGGGCGGAACGTGGGCGTACATGGGACCCGAGGCCGGCGTACCCAACGTCGCGGTGTTCGACCTGCAGATCCAGGCATCGACACGCAAAGTGTTCGCGTTTACGTTCGGACGCGGTGCGTTCATGCTGACGCCTTCGCCGGTGAAGTGTTCGCGTTCACCTTCGGCCGCGGCGTCTTCGTGCTCACGCCATAATAGTCAGGAGTCGAGAGTCGGAGTCGTAGGTCGTGCCTCCCGGCGTTTGCCATCTGTTCGTCGCAGCGCCCGTGCGCACGTCGAAAGGCATCGGCCCGAGGCTCGCTCTCGTTCGCCGGGCAAATGTCGCTCAGCGCATTAAGCGCCGCAGCGATGGACGTCCAAACCCGCACGGCGGAAGCTACGCAGGCGAGTTGCGTTCTTGGCGTCCATCGCTCCTGTGATGAATGCGGCGAGTGAAGATTTGTCCGGCGAAGGAGGGCGAACGCCGGCAGGCACAGCCCCGCGGCCGCTGACCACCACGTTTAAGTTTCGTCCGGCTTGGAGCGCTTCGACCGCTAGGCCAGGTCAACGACCCACCGCGATGACCGGCTCCGGCGTTCCGTCCCACGTGAAGCGATAGGTCTTGTCGCGCCGGACGTTGCTGACAAGCGCGGGTCGGAAGCAGGCCAGGCACGTCCCGCCGACCTGGCGCACGCTGGGGTACACGACGCCGAGCGAGCCGACGTCCAACAGGTGCTCGGCGAGCGCCTGCGAGTCGACGTAACTTTCCGGATTGAGGCAGTCCTCGAAGCCGCGGGCGTGGCGAAGGTCGTGAAAGCTGGCGCTGAAATCCGACAAGTACTCGTCGAATGTGACGCTATCTTCGAAGCGGCCGATTTCGGCAAGTTGCACTGACTTGTGAAACGCCACTTCGGCCTGAGAGGTTTCGAGATCGAAGCTCGCGTACCAGGCACCACGGTCCGGACCATTGAAGCGGCTGCCGAGCGGGTGCGCGTGACAGAACGCGGCGTTGATGACCGCGGCATGCGGCACCGCGAAGACGAGCTCCGCCAGACCAATACCGGGCAGCTGCTGCTGCTCGGCGAGCAGCCGGTCGTTGGTGGCCGTGTCCAACTCGAAGATCGCCTGTAGATGCGCATCGTCGTCGGCAATCGCCACCAGCACGCTGTCGCCGCGCGGCAAGTGCCGCGAGGGAATGAGGCGGTGGGTGTCGAGCTGGCGAACCAGCCGGACGGGTGGCAGCGCCATCAGCCGGCGCGTCGCGCGTCGAGCAGGCGCCGCACCGTCTGCATGGCTGGCAAGCCGCCCCGCATCATGAACGCGAGTGGCGTCTGACCTGCGAAAATCGGATTGTTGTTGGGCAGCTGCACCCACTCGTCCGCCAGCCTCCGCCCGTGGAGGATGCGCAGCGCCTTGAACATGCCAATCAAATACGAGATGCGTGTGAGACGATCGGTGTCGATCACGCGATCCGGATTCCGCTTCCACTCGTAGAACGGCCCGTTGCTGACGCCGCCGACGAGCGCCCGGGCATCCTCGTCGCGCACCTTCCAACGCGTCATGATGTGGAAGAAGGCCCTCAGAGCCGGCGCCGAGAGACGCTCACGTTCCGCCCGTGGGGCGAGATTCGGCGGCACGTCGATCCTGTACCGGGTAGCGGGATACCGTTGCACCTGTGGCATGGGTGACTCCTGATCAGGAGGATACTTGCTCCTTGTTCGCGCTGTCAACGGCACCTGTGCTGCGACGAATACGGCTATAATCGCCGCAGGGCAAGCGGCGAATGTCGACATATATCCATGACCTTCCAGACTGGCCGAAGTTCCGCTGGGACGACGGGCGGTTGGCGGCTGCCTTGGCGGCAGCCAGGCACCTGCAGGGGCGTCTGCTCGGAACGATGGAGGCCTTGGGCTTCAAGGTCAGAGAGGAGGCGGTTCTTCGCACGCTGACCGAAGACGTGCTGAAGAGCAGCGAAATCGAGGGCGAGAAGCTGGACGCCGACCAGGTGCGCTCGTCCGTCGCGCGCCGGCTTGGAATCGATATCGGCGGGTTGCAGCCAGCGAACCGTCACGTCGAGGGTGTCGTGGAGATGATGCTCGACGCAACGCAGCGGTACGAGGAGCCGCTGACGGATGAGCGCCTCTTCGGCTGGCATGCCTCGCTTGTCCCGACGGGGAGGAGCGGGATGCATCGAATCACTAGTGGCGCCTGGCGTGACGACCGCGCGGCACCGATGCAGGTGGTGTCCGGTCCTGTGGGGCGCGAACGCCTGCACTTCGAGGCGGGATTGCCCGGGCCATTGCGGACATGTCGCTGGCCAGATCGGAAGGGAGTCCGCAGCGGTTCTACAGCATGTCCGCGCAGATCCGCGAGGAGCGCGGCGAGTACTACCGCATCCTCGAACAGACGCAGCGAGGGACCGTAGACGTGACGCCGTGGATGGAGTGGTTCCTCGGGTGCCTCACGCGCGCGATCGAGGGTGCACATGCTGCGCTCTCTGGCGTGATCGCGAAAGCACGCTACTGGGAGAAGCTGCGCGACGTGCCGTTGAACGAGCGTCAGCGCTTGGTGATCAATCGCCTGCTCGACGGCTTCGAGGGGAAGCTGACCACATCGAAATGGGCGGCGCTGACGAAGAGCTCGCAGGACACGGCCCTGCGCGACATCCAGCAGCTCGTCGAACGTGGGGTTTTGGTTCGCAATCCAGCCGGCGGGCGGAGTACGAGCTATTCGATCGTCGTCACGCCGCCAGGTGCCATGATGTCGGCCGGCCTGACGCCATAGGACGTCGAGGCCTCGTGGCGTGTCTCTAGTCGGACCGCGCCTTCGCTGCGTAGAGTCGATGCCCGCCGGCGGGGCGGAAACCGAGGGTCTCCAGGAACGCCTCCGAGATCTCCGCCGGGTGGACCTTGGGGATTCGGAAGGTCCCAGTGTCGAGTCGAGCGATCAATTGCTTCAGACGGGCGCCACCGTCCTCGATGAAAGAACGCAGCGACAGAATCTCCGTCCCCTCCACGCCGCGCTGCGCGTAAAGGAGGTAGGCCTCGATTCGCTCGTCGGAGGCGACGGCGAGTCCGGCGATGTCATCCTTCCTGGCAGTGAGCGTCTCGACCGAGCGCTCCCAGCAAACCTGCGGATGAGCCTCAGCTTCTTCAAGGAGACCATTGGCGGCGAGATCGTCGACCGTCACGGGGATCACGAATCCTTCGACTCGCAGGAGTCCGGCTTCGCCGGACTCATGCTCGCTCAGGACAGGCCCTTCGACCCGCAGGGCAGGCCGCTCTAGGACGTAGTCTGTCAAAAGCGCTTCCTGGACATAACCGCACGCGTCGAACAGCGCGACGGCGGCGGCGAACGTCTCGGGAACTTCGGCGATCATTCGAGGGGGGCCGAGAATCGCGAGCTTCGAGCTGAGCGAGGTGAGCAGGTGACGCCCATGACCCTGTCGGAGATGATCGGGATGGACGGCGATCTTGTGGATGAGGGTACCGGAAGGCCGCTTGGCGCCGATCAGGACGCCGATCGGGTCGGAGCCTGAGAAGGCAACCATGCAGCTGCTGCACCAGACCTGAAGGTGGCGGATCGACCACTTGAACGTGGCCGGCGTCACCGGCGGCTCGTCGGGAAAGTACGGCGACCAGCAGCGATTCAACGCGTCGACGAGAAGCGTCACGTCGTCCGTGCGGCAGAAGCGGTACGCCGACATCCTCTTCAGAACGCGGGGCGTCGCCCCACCGGCACCGCCATCGTGCCTGCGGAGCTCGAATGGCGTCTGCGATCCGAGCCTTGGTCGTGCTCGTGACGCAGCGAGCTCTTGGGCGCGACCTCGATGAGAAGCGGGGCGGTCATGCCGGTCACAGCCCGCCTACAGCACCGCGAAGGTATCGAGCGCCTCGAGATCACGATCGAAGGTCATGGTCTGCGTCGCGCCCAGCGTGCAATTGATCCGGCCGATCAAGGCATCAGCGAATCCCGCCTTCGTGGACCGGAAATCGCCGAGCGCCTGCCGCGCCTCGTGCGCTCGTTCGATGTCGAACTGTGCGGTGTCGAAGATGCGGTCGAGCGCGTCGGCGATCTCGGCTCGCGAGTACTCGTACGCGGTATCGAGCACCCACGTCACTTCACAGAGGACCACACAGTTGATGAGCAGGCGCTCTTCCTGCTCGACCGCCTCGTCAATCAGCCGTTTCGCCTTCGCGTACTGCGCCCGGTCGTCCTTCGTCAGGTAACGAATCAGGAGATTCGTATCGAGGCCGATCATCGCCGGCGCCCGAATCGTCCGCCCAGGTAAGTGCCGATCGCCTCGTCCATCTCGCGGACGGAGGCCGGCCGCCGCCCGGGGCGGTGTAACAGCCCCGCCAGTTCGCGGACGTGTCGAGTCACCGGCTTCACCACGACGGTGCCGTCATCCTCGATGACGAAATCCAGGCGCGCGCCGGTTTCGAGCTTCAGGTGGTCGCGAACCGACTTGGGGATGGTCACCTGGCCTTTGGTCGTCAACGTCGCTTCAGGCATTTTCCGGTCTCCTTACGACTCAAGTATACCTTACTTGAGGGTAAGGAAACCGGTGGGGGCCGTCTCGCCGAGCGACCCGGCAGCGATTCAGCGCGTCGACGAGAAGCGACACGTCGTCCGTGCGGCAGAAGCGGTACGACGACACGATCGATTCGGCGACCGATCAGGACTCGCGATCGTCGCCGGACTTAGTTCGCACGGTCAGCGAGCTCACCTCGTTGAGGTAGCCGCTGCCGTTGCCGGCCGGGACCACTTGAGCTTTGCTTTGGGCCTCCGCAATCGTGCGCGCGGCGGAGGCCTCGTGGGCCACTTCCACCCCACGGCGCTCACCACGCGCCGCGGGGACCCCGGGAGTCGGCGCCGCCGCCGCCGCGCCCTTGCCCGCTGTCGGGTAGTTCGCGATCACTTCGGCCATGATCTTCTTGCCGATCTCGATGCCCTCCTCGACGAGCCCAAGATCGATCGCCGTCAAGGCGCGCTCACGCGCAAGGCCCTCGACCCTCTCCTGCGTTTTGTTCCGCATGAACCCGGCCGGCACGCGCAGGATTCGCTGCGTGGCGTCCTCCGCCCACTCGAACACCGAGATCAGCGGGTTCTTCTTGTCGTCGCGCGCCACGAGCTTGGCTTCTCCCGCCGAAGCGCTTTGCGCGGAGGCGGATGGCGCGGGCGCGGACTGGATCTCGAGCGGCGCCCCCGTTTCCTCCTCGATCACCTGCCGGGCGAATTCGAGCGTGATGGTGTCGAGCTTCGTCATGCGCGCGCGCTTTTCGACACGCGCCTTGACGCGGCGCCGCAGATAGGCGTTCTTCATGGTCCAGAGGCCTTTCCTCGCGTCCTCCGACCAGCGCAGCTTGCGCCCGTCGTAAGTGGTCTCCTCCTCGAGACCTCCCTCAGCCGCCGCAATCTTCTCGATCATCTCCTGCGAGATCACCTCGAAGTCTGTGGAGCCGCAGACGGTGCACTTCACGGCGCCGCTCTGCGTGGCGGCGACGCCGCACGATTTGCACATCGACACGGGGCCGGACTTCGCCCGCTCGAGCGCGACCGCTTCGGCCAGTGCCTTGGTGGCGGCCGACGCGCTCTTCGGCATGAACCGGTCCATCGCGTCGTCGATCACGGCGTTGGTGATGACCGAATGCCCCTTCTCGAGCGCCAGGCGAAGAACGCCGGTGCGGGCGATGCCCTTGACCTGCTCGGGCACGCGCGTCATCCGCGCCTCGGCTTCGGGTGTCCAGCGGACGGTCTCCTCGGCGCGCACGTCGAGCCGCGGCACCTCGAGGCGCGTGGACAGGAGGACGTCGCAGGACGCGGCACGGAGAACGTTCTCCACGTTGCTCCCCAGCGCCTTCTCGTCCTTCGAACTGTGAACGCCGATCCGCCCCAGCACGAGGAGCCAGGGATTCGTCTTGCGCGCGTGGTCGACGATCTTCTGGAAGGGCTTGCCGTCGAGGAGCGTCTTCTTGATCTCGATGCCCATCTCGCTCGCCATCCGCTCACCCACTTCGAGATGAGACTGATAGATCTGCGCGAGCCCGGTGTCGATGATCTCCTCGTGGAGCTGATTCTGCTCCTCGAAGCGGAAGACCTTCGCCGCCTTCTCGGTGAGCACGTTCACGATGCTGTTTAAGACCGTGTAGTGCAGGTACGGATCGTAGACGGCGTTCGCCTCGACCTTCTTGCCG
>JAUSJA010000002.1 GCA_030647905.1 Gemmatimonadaceae bacterium
TCGACGAGGAGCTGATGATTCTGGCCCCCTCGAACGGCAACCTCCTTGACGATGTCCGCTTCCTTTCCGCAAAGGGGTAGCCCGTCCTGATACAGGCGGACGCTCGCATAGGGCAGCTCCAGCGCCGCGATCATCCGGCGAATCCCGCTCCAGATTTCATCAATTGACTTGAGATGCTCCGTCCACTTTTCGTGGCCGTAGCGGGTGACGTACTCCTGCTTGATCTGCTCGAGCAGCGACCCCATATCCTGTTCGGTATGAATAATCGGAACCACAATGAGCGTGCGCATTATCCCACGCGACCGCGGCCGCAGAACAACGCCGGCGGTAGACACCGCCCACCGTGGTTCCCGTTCGGCGGGCACCGCGCAGCTCGGGTCATACCGACGCGTCCAGCACCGTCCGCACTCTCCCAAGGAAATCCACCACGTGCCACGGCTTCGAGAGGTAGGGGACGCCGGGTGGGATCGTCGCGGTCTCTTCGACCTCGCGCTCCATGTACCCGCTCATGTACCCGCTGGTGAACAGGAATCGGACCCGGTGCCCCGCCTGCCGCAAGGTCCGAAACAGCTCTGGCCCTCCCATGACCGGCATCACGACATCGGAAATCACCAACGCAATGGCTCCCCGATGCGCCTCGAACGTCTCGAGCGCCTCCGCACCGTTCACCGCCGCCAGCACCGTGTACCCCCATTCCTCGAGCACGCGCTGCGCCAGGCGTCGCACCGCCTCCTCGTCTTCGACGAGGAGAATCGTTTCTTCCACCCCGTCCCAGCGGCGGCGCTGCCACCGCCGGGCGTTCGGAGCCCTCCTCGGCCACTGCCGGGAGGAACACGCAGACCGTGGTGCCGCGTCCAAGTGCGCTGGAGACATCCACGAAGCCGCCGTGCTGCTTGACGAGCCCGTACACCATCGCCATACCGAGCCCGGTGCCCTTGCCCATGGGCTTCGTGGTGAAGAACGGTTCAAAGATCCGATGCCTAGTCTCCTCGTCCATGCCAGCGCCTGTATCGCTGACCTCGATCGCGATGTACGCACCGGCCCTGCCCCAACCCCGTCCCTCGCAATACGCCTCGTCGAGCACGGCTCGACGCGCCTTGACCAGCAATGCCCCGCCCGGCGGAGTGGCGTCGCGGGCGTTGGTCATCAAGTTCATGAGTATCTGCTCGACCGCGCCAGAATCGGCCAGCGCCCCGAGCCGGGCCTCGTCGACGATCACCCTCACGTGGATATCCTCGCGGATCACGCGTCGCATCATCCGACCGAAGTCCGTGACCACGGCGCCAAGATCGACCGGCTGCAGTTCCAAGTGCTGGCGGCGGCTGAACCCCAGCAGCTTGCGCGTCAGCTCCGCGGCCCTCAGCGCAGCACGTCGGATCGTATCGAGATTCTCCCCGACGGGTGAACCGGCCGGCAGCTCACTGGCCATGAGTTCACTGCTGCCCAGGATCGCGGTCAATAGGTTGTTGAAGTCGTGGGCCAGCCCGCCCGCCAGATCGCCTACCGCCTGCATCTTCTGCGATTGCCGCAGACGGTTCTCGAGCACGACACGCTCCGTGACGTCTTCGACGAAGACCTCAAACGTCACCGGTTCCCCGCCCGGGCCACGGACCGGCTTGCCCGACAGGCGCACCGTGATCGGTGTGTCGTCCTTCCGTTTCCAGCCAGCCTCCACGCCGGTGAAGGCATCGTGCGCTGCGTAGCGTTCCAGCAACCGGCTTCGCTCTTCGGGATGCTGGTACAGGGTGGCCACCGTGCTTACGGCGAGGACCTCCTCCGCCGAGTCGTAGCCCAGCATCTCGACGAGCGCCTGGTTGACCATGAGCAGACAACCATCCGGCGTGCTGCGGTAGATGCCGAACACCGCGCGCTCGATAAGGCCGCGCAGCTCGGCTTCGGAGAACCGCAGCGCCTCCTCCGCCTGCTTGCGCCCGGTGATGTTCTGGAAGGCGCCGGTCAGCCGCACGACCTTACTGTCCCGCATCACGGCCCTGCCTTGGGCGTGCACCCAAATGTGCCTGCCCTTGGCGGTGATGAGCGGTAATTCGAGGTCCCAAGGCGTCCCGCTAGCGATCCCGGCCTGCACCGCGGCCTGAATGACAGGCCGAGCCTCGGGTGCGTAAAACTCGATCACCTGCTCGACCACCGGCGCAATCGCAGGATCGACTTCGTGGATGCGGTAGACCTCTTCCGACCAGGTGAGTTTCATGGTCAGCAGGTCAAGCTCCCATCCGCCGACCATGGCGAGTTCCCCCGTGCAGCGCAGCAGCTCGGCGTTGCGCGCAAGCTGTTCCTCCGTCTGCTGGCGCTCAATCGCCAGACTGGCCAGACGCGCCCCCCGTTCAACCGCCGCCAGTTCTTCCGGCTGCGCGGCGCGCGGCGTGCGATGATAGAGCGCGAATGTGCCCAGCACCCGGCCTTTGGTGGAAAGAATCGGCACCGACCAGCACGCCAATAGCCCGTGCGCCAGCGCAAGGGCCTTGTAGTCCCGCCAGAGCGGATCGCTGGCGATGTCCGCGACCATCGTTGTTTGCCCCGTGTAGGCAGCCGTGCCGCACGAGCCAACCAAGGGGCCGATCTCCATCCCGTCAATCGCTTGGCAATACGCAGCCGGCAGGCTGGGGGCCGCACTGTGCGTGAGATGCCTCCCCTCCGCATCCAGCAACAACACCGAGCACAATATCCCCGGATACATCGCTTCATAACTGAGCGCCAAGCGAGTCAGCAACACGGGCAACGCCTCGCCCTTGGCCAGCAGTTCCAGCACGCTCCGCTCGCCTTCGCTCTGCCTCTCCGCCCGCTTGCGCTCCGTGATGTCGTGGTGCGTGGACACGTACTGCGTGACGGTGCCGGAGGCGTCGCACACCGGGGTGATCGTGAGAACGGCTTCGTAGGTGCTCCCGTCCTTGCGTCGGTTGACCACCGTGTCGGAAAAGGTGCGGCCCGCCGTGAGGGCTTGCCACAGGGCCGGGTAGACCGCCGCGTCGGTCTGGCCGGATTTCAGGATCCTCGGGTTCTTTCCCAGCACCTCGGCAACGTCATAGCCGTTCTGGCGGCTGAAGGCCGCGTTGACGAACTGGATCGCCCCGGCCGGGTTGGTGATCGTCACCGGGTCGCCGACGCTCTCAAGCGCGGCGGCGAGCAGGCGCGCGCGCGCGGTCAGCCGCTCCTCGGTCGTCAGATCCTCGACGGCGACGAGGAGGACCTCCGCTTCCGCCTCCTCTTCCTCCTCCTCAAGGCGTGTTCCGGTAATCGTGACGCGCAGCGACCGCGTGCCCCCCTGCCAGGGCATCTCGAGCTGGAGGCCGCGCTGGGGCTTGCCGGAGGCGAGCACCTCGAGCGCGGCTTCAAGGAGCCCAGGGGCCGGGAGCAATGCCGTCACGGGTTGGCCCACTGCGCCCTCGTCCGGTCCGAAGGCCTCGCGGAAGGATCGGTTGACCTGCAGCACGGTCAGGTCCTGGCGCAGAACGAGCAGCCAACTCGACACGCTGGCGACAATGGTCTCCGCGTGCTTCCGGCGAAGGTCGAGTGCCGCGAGGAGCTGTTCGACCTGCTCGACCATCGCGTTGAAGGTACGGGCCAGTGTGCCGAGCTCGTCGCGCGCGGACGCGTCCAGCCGGTGCGCGAAGTCCCCGGCCTGCATGCGCCGAGCCGCGGTCTCGAGCCCGATGATCGGCCGGACGATGTAGCGCCGGGTGATGAAGAGACCGGCGAGCAGCACCGCCAAATTACCAACGGCGATGAACCCGAGCGTCCAGAGCATCTCGCGCCGCTCGCGCTGGTGCCGCGCCACGAAGGCGGTGAGGTACCGGTGCGCGAGGTCCCTGAGCTGGGGCAGGCGGTTCTCGACGCGCTGGTACGCCGCCACGAATCGCGCCTCTTGGCGCGACGCCTCGGCGATGGTCAGGAGGTCTGGTCGAAGCTGGTGCCACAGGGAGGCCACGGCGGCCAACTCGGGCGTGAGGTCCGGTGGTGCCGCGTCCACGACGCCGTCCAAAACCTGCCCACCCCGTTGCAGCGCTACGAGACTGTGCTCGAACTCCGCCACGCGAGATCGGAGGCCGGCGCGGTCTTCCTCCTGACCCAGCGCGACAATGTGCGCCCAGTCGCGGAGCTCCGCCGCGAGCAGCCGCTGCCGACCCGCCACGTTGACGACGTGGTCAGTGGTGCGTGCCCGCTGCAGGTACGAGGCAAAGACGAGCGTGCCGGCAAGCGACCCGAGGAACGGCAACAGCAGCAGCAGACCAATCTTCGTCGTGAGGGTCGGCCTCACTACTGCCTGCCTGCCTGCCTGCCTGCCTGCCTGCCTGCGCAACGTTCGTTCCAAACACAGCGCGGTCCTGTTTGCGATCGTTCGGGGCGGGGGTCATAGGTTCCCATATTACGCGCCCCGCCCTGCACCAGCAATGCCGGCGAGCGTTGCTGGAGAACCTCGCCCGCTCCGGCCTGTCCTCACGGGCGTAGTGTGTTGCACGCGGGCGGGCGCTCGTACGTGTCCACGAACTGCCGATACAGCGCTTGCTCAGCGCGCGTGAGGTCGCCCGCCTCGAGCCGAACGCGGAACAGCACCTGCGCGCGGCGCACATGGCTCGCGAGCCCTTGGTTGCGCCCGTTGGGGGTCGCATGGGCGAGCAGTCGCCGCCTGAGGTTCTTCGCCTTCCCCAGGTAGATGATGCCCGCGCAGCGCCGCTCGTACCCCGGCTGGCCGGGGGCGAGGCGGAGCTCGTAGACGCCCGCTGCCTGCGGGGCCCCCTGAAGGATGCCCGGCCGCGCCAACGTACGGAGCGCGGAGAAATCCATCGTCGTCGCCATGTAGCCACTGCGGCGAGCGCGTACGCTCGCGCCCGGCACGCCCAGGGACTTCCGGCAGTATGCCACGAGCCGGCGGGACACGCGCATTCCCGCGCGCCGCGGCACGCGACACGCGAGTTCCTCATCGGTCCAGGCTCCCAGGAGGAGCCCTTGCTCGCGAAGCCACCGTTCGCGCGCGAGCACGTCGCGCAGCAGCGCCCGCAGGACGGCTCGCGAGCTCACACAGAGTGCCCGGAGCGGCAGGGGCGCGCCGGTGGGCAGGAGCACCACCGTCGAGCGCAACACGCGCGAAACGCGGCTCGCATCGGCCACCGCGAGACGGGCGCGTGCCTGGCGCACGACTTGGCGCTCGGTCAGGACCACGAGCCGGGTCTCGGCGCCCGTGCACAGAAAGTCGGGCTGCGCGCCGATGAGCACCCGGACGACCTCGTGGGCAATGCGGTTTCTCGTGCTGACGAGCAGCAAGGTCCGCACGGCGCGCCGGATGTCTTCCGAACATTCCCCGTCCGCGGGCGCCATCCAGGCCCCGAGGCGATGCCAGTCCACCGTGTACTCACAGCCGAAGTAGAGCGAGCGCCAGACGAGGTGCGGCGTCTCGTTCCGTACCCGGACCTGAGCGAAGACCCCGTCGGGGCCGTGCGCGACGGGCGCGTGGCTGGCCCCCGGCAGGAGCGTGCGGCACAACGCGGGGGTGGCTCCGTCGAACAGGCCAGCGCGCCGCGCCACGTCCTCCGCCTTCAGCGCGGCCGCCAGGACGGACGCCGGCGGCCGCTCCAGGAAGCGCGCGAGGACGATCTTGCCGATGAGCGTGGAACGTGTCGCGGTTGAGAACGTCGTCCTTGATGGGTTCAGCAACAAGTGCTCAACGCCTTTCGGCATCACAGAAAACGACACCAGTCTGCGGAGTCCATCCATGTCCGGTTTGTGAATGTGCTCAACGCCTTTCGGCATCACAGAAAACGACACTGAGTCGTAGAGTGGTGATCGCCTTCCACTAAGTCGCGTGCTCAACGCCTTTCGGCATCACAGAAAACGACACGATGCGGCCCATATTCGTGCCGCTCATTTCCTGGAAGTGCTCAACGCCAAGCGGCCGCAGTCTGATCTGGGAGGTCTTTCACCCGCGCAGGTAAGCCGGCTGCTCGCGGCCGATTGGGCGGATGGTGATGGTGTCCGACGACGACCCGTCGCGGGGCCGAAGCAACGACCCGCGACGCGGGCGGACGGGAGAAAGACCCCACCTGGACCGCACGCGGACAACCGCACGCGGACTCGTGGCGCGGCGTGAAGCGTCGCGCCATACTACTGCGTGCTCGATTAGAATTCCTATCGTGTATCGTGTATCGTGGACTGCTCCTGGATGTCCACCGGGCAGGTGATGTGCGCCACGCTGCGACCAGCCAGCGCCGCGCGGCAGCCGGCGTCAACCAGGCTGCGTGCGTGTGCGGCGCCCATCACCTGCTGATGAAGCAGGCCACATCTTTGAAGAGCGCGAGGAGATCCACCTCCTGCTGGTAGTGCATGCCGAGCAGGTCGTGGTAGGTCTGGCCCGTGATGGCCAGCACCGGCGCGCCGTCGAGTTTCGCGTCGTAGAGCCCGTTGAGGAGATGGATCGCTCCCGGCCCCGAGGTGGCGAGGCAGACGCCGAGCCGGCCCGTGTACTTGGCGTAGGCGCAGGCCATGAACGCCGCCGCCTCTTCGTGGCGCACATGGATGAAGCGAACACGGTCTTGCCGGACGCGCAGCGCCTCCATGATCCCGTTGATGCCGTCCCCAGGAAGGCCGAAGATCGTGTCCACGCCCCAGTCGAGCAGGCGATCCACGAGGATCTCGGCGGTCGTGTACTTCTTGTCGGAGCTCATTGATGGCGAATCTCCCGCTGAAAGACGTGGCTGCAGCCGAGATGGAACGACGTCAACACACTGCTGAAAGTCTACCAGCAGCCAGATCCGGCAACGTTAAAGGTCGTCATGAGCGACCCGCGGAAAGTCTCGGACAACATCTCAGTGGCAAGGTAGGAGAAACAGGTATCGCTGTTTGAAACGAAAAAGCGCCGCGACAGCGCCGTTAGCCGGGCGCTCAACGTCGAGGAGGGCGAGTCGCCTCTGGCGAGCTACGCCTGCCCGCCGTATGTTTCCCGGGTCCCCCACGACATCCGCGTGCCGTCATCGCTGACGGGAGCGCAGAGCTTCTCGGCGGCTTAGGTCAGGAGTGGCGGTCAACGTGAACAGCTATGCCTTTTGTTTCACACTCGGATCGTTCTGAGCGCCGCCATGAGCCTCCTCACGCTTCTCGCTCGCTTCGTGCTCGCCGTGGTGTTTGGCGCAGCCGGTCTCGCGAAGCTCGCGGACCGCACGAAGACGCGCACCTCGCTCGCCGCGTTCGGAGTCCCACGGGCGCTCGTCGGCGCCGCGAGTCTGGCGTTGCCGGTGGCGGAACTCGCGATCGTCGTCCTGCTATTGGGCGCGCCGACCGCATGGTGGGGAGGCGCCGCTGCGCTCGGGCTGCTCATCGCTTTCACGGTCGTCATCGCGGCGAACCTCGCGCGCGGACGCAAGCCCCCGTGCCACTGCTTCGGCCAGCTTCATTCCCGGCCTGTCGGCTCGGAGACGCTCCTGCGCAACGCCGCTCTCGCCGGCTGTGCGGCGCTGGTCGTCTGGCCCGGACCGGGCCGACCGCAACCGGAAATCCTGCGCTCATTGTCCGACGCAACGGCGTTGGCGCCAGCCGCCGTCGTCATCATCGCATGTGCAGCCGCGCTGTGCATCGGACAGTCCGTGCTGATCTGGCAGCTCTTTCGCCAGCACGGGCGCCTGCTCCTGCGTATGGATCGCATCGAACGGAGTAGCGAGGCTGCGCACCAAGCGCAGCAGGTGGAGTCGCTCGCCGCGCTCGAGCCACTCCTTCAGGGGCTCCCGGTCGGCACGACGGCTCCGCCGTTCGAGCTCGCGACTCCCTCACGCGGCACGCTGTCGCTCGGCGCGCTGCTCCAGGAACGTCGTCCGGTCATGCTGATCTTCTCCGATCCGGATTGCGGTGCCTGCACCGCGCTGCTGCCTGAAGTCCAGCGGTGGCAAGTCGGCTACGCAGACAAGATCAGGATCGCCGTGGTGAGCCGTGGTAGCGATCATGCGGTTCGCATGATGGCCAAGCGCCACGACCTGACGGACGTGCTCCTCCAGACGGATCGCGAGGTGGCCCAGTCGTACAACGTGCAGGCCATCCCTTCGGCCGTGCTCATTCGGGTTGACGGACAGATCGGCAGTTCGCTGATGCTGGGTCGCGACGCGATTGAGCAGCTCCTGCAGCTCGACACGGTTTCTCTCGATGCCAGCGCAAGTGCGTCATACTCGGCAACCTCAGTCTGATTGCCTCACGTCACCTGGAGGAGGGATGGACGACTTACTTGATGAACTGTCTCGAAGGCTCGCAACGGCCACGTCGCGCCGCGATGCGGTGCGCGTGATGCTCGCCGCGATCTTCGGCGGAGCAGGCGCGCTCGCCTGCGCAGTACCGACCGAGCCCAAATCGTGCCTGTCAGACAGCTGCAAGGGATCGGACGGCAAATGCTATGGTCCCTGCGCCAGTGGGTCCTATTGCACCACCAGTCCCAGCGGAAACTGCAGCTCGCCCAGCGCGGGCGGTGTGTATTGTTGTGCGGGTTCTGGAGGCACGGGTTCTGGTTATAAATTATGGAAAGGATCTTTCCGGGAATCTTTCTATGACCTTAATATATGGGGTGAGAGGGCACGCATAGTTACAGGCAAACCCTTTATGGTTGTAAAATACAATAAGATAACATCAGATATATTAGATTGTGAATTTGGATTGAGTGAAGTTACACAGCAAGCAATACCTGGTTTTGATCCAGCACCTCCTTATCCAACCCTTAGTGCAACTACCATAGATTATCATTCTGAACTTAATTTGCAAGGTTCCGTTGCTCTGTGTGTCGGATGGTCATCGAAATCATCAATAACACTACCAAATGGCTCCCCCATAAAAATAAACAGCTCCGCAATATTTTCATTCAAGAATGGTTCTTCACCGGGTGGAGTTGGTTATAATGCGCAATGGTCATTTTCGCAAACCAATATTACTATGGTCGGTGGTGTTAAGAATATTGATACCACATACTACCTTGGTATCGATTCTGACCCAACAAGTGCATTTCATCTAAAAGTGTAATTGTTGAGCGTCATAACATCGTAGACAGATTTGAGTGCCTGTTTAAGAAGTAAAGCGAAATGCATCAATGGTATAATTTCAGAAAGGCAGGGCCAGAAATGGTCCTGCTTTTTTGTTTACCCGCGACGCGGGCGGACGGGAGAAAGACCCCACCTGGACCGCACGCGGACTCGTGGCGCGGCGTGAAGCGTCGCGCCATACTACTGCGTGCTCGATTAGAATTCCTGTGGTGCCGATCATCGCCTCGAAGACTGTGACCGGAGTATCGAGGCAGATCATCGCCTTCTGACCTGCCGCGGCCACGCCCGCTATCTTCACTACATGCTCCTTCGCCGGTTCTTCGACGAACAGCTCGCCCAGACGAGCTACCTCGCAGCGTGCGATCACGCGCGCCTCGGCGTCATAGTGGACCCGAATCGCAACGTCGCTCAATACATTGAGGCGGCCGCACGCGACAACATCCGCATCGTCGCGGTCACCGAGACCCACATCCACGCCGATCTTGTTTCCGGCTCGAGGGAGCTGGCACGGCGCACGAACGCCCAGCTCTATCTCTCCGATGCGGGCGACGCCGAGTGGAAGTACGGTTTCGCCGGCGAGTCACGTGCGGAGCTGCTGACGGACGGATCGCACTTCATGATCGGCGACGTACGAATAGACGCGATCCACACTCCCGGTCACACGCCCGAGCACATGACTTTCCTCGTCACCGACACGGCGGTCGCCGCCGAGCCGATGGGAGCCATCACCGGCGATTTCATTTTCGTCGGAGACGTAGGCCGCCCCGACCTGCTCGAGCGCGCTGCGGGATACGCCGGCACGATGGAAACAAGCGCTCGGCGGCTCTTCCAGTCGTTGCAGGCTTTCAAGACATTCCCTGATTATCTCCAGATATGGCCCGGTCACGGCGCAGGCTCAGCCTGCGGAAAGGCCCTCGGCGCCATGCCGCAATCCACGCTTGGCTACGAGAAGCTGTTCAACTGGGCTTTCGCCGAGGACGATGAGGAACGCTTCGTAACGGAAGTACTCGCCGGACAGCCCGAGCCACCCGCGTATTTCGCGATCATGAAGCGCGTCAACCGCGACGGGCCGGCAGACGCGCCGACAACGGTCCCGCCGGTCGCTGGCGCAGACGAGATCGCGCGCTCTCTGTCGGCCGGTGAGACAGTGGTGGATACGCGATCCGTACTGGAATTCGCAGCGCGACATGCGGCCGGCTCGGTCAACATCCCGCGCAACAGATCTTTTCTCAACTGGGCTGGTTCCCTTCTGCCGTACGACCGCGACGTGTGCGTGATCGGCGATTCATCCGAGGAGGCACGACGCCAGCTTGCGGCGGACCTGTCGCTCATCGGCCTCGAGCGAGTCTCGGGCGTATTCCCCGCCGAATCGCTCGACGAGCTCTCGAAGCTCGGCGTGCGGATGAGCGCGACGAGACAGATATCCGTCGGAGACGTTCGGACCAGACGCAACGCGACGATCCTCGACGTTCGCGGCCGCAGTGAGTTCGCGGCGGGGCATCTGCCGCGCGCGCTGAACATTCCACTCGGCGAGCTCCGCAGGCGCCTCGACGAGATTCCCGAGGGGCAGGTCGTCGTTCACTGCCAAGGTGGCTCGAGATCGGCGATCGCGGCGAGCATCCTGCAGCGTGGCGGCAGAGATGACATGTCGAGCATGTACGGCGGTTTCTCGGAGTGGGAGCGGAGCGGCAACCCTGTGGAACGAGGTTCGCGAACTCAGGGGAGCTGACGCATGACCCATCCGCTGACACCGATGGTCTCCCGCGGTCGCCGGATGGACGAGAAGCCCCCTTCATGGCGCGAGCGGCTGGCCGCGCTGCGCCACATTCCGCCACTGGGCCGGCTCGTCTGGCAGACGCACGCCGGGTACACGGTGGCGATGATGGCGCTCCGCCTGACCCGCGCGTTCGTTCCCGTTGCAACGTTCTGGGTCGGCAAGCTCATCCTCGATACCGTGATCGGCGTGCGGGACGGCCGTGCGGAGCTGCCGACTCTCTGGCGCTACGTCGCGATGGAGATCGGCATCGTCGTGGCCGGCGAGATTCTCGCGCGGGCATCGTCTCTGATAGAGAGCCTGCTCAGCGATCTGTTCTCCAACCGCATGAGCGTCCGGCTGATGGAGCACGCGGCGACTCTCGATCTCGCGCAGTTCGAGGACCCGACGTTCTACGATCACCTGGAGCGTGCGCGGCGACAGACGGTAGGGCGGATCGCGCTGCTCACGCAGGTCGTGTCAATGACCCAGGACGCGGTAACGCTTCTCACGATCGGTGGCGTGCTGATCGCCTACAACCCGTGGCTGGTCCTCCTGCTGTTCGGCGCCGTGCTGCCAAGCTTCCTCGGGGAGACGCATTTCGCCGCGCTCGGATATTCGCTGCTGTTTCGATGGACCCCGGAGAGACGACAGCTCGACTATCTGCGATTTGTCGGAGCGAGCGACAAGACGGCGAAGGAAGTGCAGATGTTCGGTCTCGCGCCGTGGCTCACCGACCGGTACCGGATTCTGTCCGATCGTTTCTACGAGGAGAACAAGCGGCTGTCGCTTCGGCGCGGAGCGATCAGCGCCCTGCTCTCGATCTTCGGCACCATCGGGTACTACATCGCGTACGTGATCATCATTCTCCGCGCCGCGCGTGGAGAGATAACGCCTGGCATGCTCATCTTCCTGTCGGCGTCGTTTGCGCGCGGCCGCGACACCATCCAGGGCATTCTGCTTTCGGCGTCGAGCGTATATGAGCAGGCGCTCTACCTTCGCGACCTGTTCGTGTTTCTCGAGATGAAGCCGACCATCTCGTCGCGGCCCGATGCGCGGCCGGTGCCGATGCCTATCGCGCGCGGATTCGTATTCGAGGATGTGGGCTTCAGATACCCGGGCAGCGACCGGTGGGCGATCAGGAACGTGTCATTGGAACTGCGGCCCGCCGAGCGCGTTGCGCTGGTTGGCGAGAACGGGGCAGGCAAGACGACGATCACGAAGCTCATCGCGCGACTGTACGAGCCGACTGAAGGGCGGATAACGCTCGACGGCGTGGATCTGCGCGACTACGACCTCGAATCGCTGCGGCATGCGATCGGCGTGATCTTCCAGGACTTCGTGCGCTACGACATGCGCTTCGACGAGAACATCGGCGTCGGTGAAATTGAGTCGGTCAGAGCCGCTCTCGACGGCGCCGAGGGAGTGCCCGACAGCATCGAGCTGGCCGCGCAGAATTCGCTCGCCGCTTCACTCCTGCCGCGCTTTCCGAACGGTTATCGGCAGATGCTCGGCCGCCGCTTCGAGGAAGGGGTGGATCTTTCGGGCGGCGAGTGGCAGAAGGTGGCCCTGGCGCGCGCGTATCTGAGAGACGCCCAGGTGCTGATTCTCGATGAGCCCACTGCCGCGCTGGATGCGCGTGCCGAGTTCGAGGTATTCCTGCGATTCTCCCAGCTCGTCGCGGGACGAATGGCGATACTGATCTCGCATCGGTTCTCGACCGTGCGCATGGCCGACCGGATCATCGTACTCCGCGGCGGGAAGGTCGAGGAATCGGGGACGCACGAGGAGCTCGTCGCGGGCGGAGGATTGTACGACGAGCTCTTCCGGATGCAGGCGGCCGGGTATCGGTAGCGCGTCGTGCGCTACGCACCAGGCCGGAGATACTTCTCGAACCAGCCGAGCACCTCTCCCCACCAGAGCTTTTGATTGAGCGGCTTGCCGATCCAGTGGCCTTCATCGGGGAAGACTATCAGCCGACTGGGAACGCCCTGTCGCTGGAGCGCGGTGAACATCGAGACTCCCTCGTAGTAGGAAACCCGGTAGTCAAGCTCACCGTGCACGATCAGCATCGGGGTCCTGAAGTTCGCGGCGTAGAGATGCGGCGACCACACGCGGTATTGAGTGTCCATCGCCGTCTTGTCCCAGGAGGGGCCGCCGTACTCCCACTCGGGGAACCAGAGTTCTTCCGTCGCCGCGTACATGTTCTCGAGGTTGAACGGCCCGGCGTGCGTGAAGAGCGCCTTGAATCGCGTGGAATGTCCCTCGATCCAGTTCGTCATGTAGCCGCCATAGCTGCCGCCGGCCGCTCCCATGCGGGTTGAGTCGAGCCAGTTGTTTCGCGCGAGCGCTGCATCGAGACCATTCATCAGATCCGTGTATACCTTGCCGCCCCAATCCCTGGAGATATCGTCCACGAATTTCTGTCCGTACCCGGTTGATCCGCGCGGATTGATGGCCACCACGGCCATCCCTCGCGAAGCGAACAGAGAGAAATTCCACCGGCCGTGCCACTGGTCGAACCAGGCGCCCTGCGGTCCTCCATGAATCAGGAAAAGCACCGGATACTTCCTGCCCGGCTGCCACTGTGCGGGCCGCACGAGCATGCCCTGGACGCTGTCGCCATTGGCGCCCTTGAACCAGAAGAATTCGGCGGGGTGAAGCGCGAGCTGCGCGATGAGGGCGTCGTTCTCGTGCGTCAGCTGACGGATCACCGGTGCTCCGCGGCCTGACGTGGCCGATACGTATATCTCTGCCGGGTGATCCACGGCGTCGCGTACCCACGCCATCGTGCGGCCGTCGCGAGAAAGACTGAGCGACGAATTGTTCATCGTCCCCACGACGAGCTCAGGTCTGGACGTCCAACCCGTGCCGGTCCGCGTGATGCGATAGATCTTGTTGCGCGACGCGTCGGCGGTGCTGATGTAGATCGCGTCGCCGGCGGCGGTGAACCCATAAGCATCGGCGGTCGCATCCCACGACGGCAGGAGCTCCTTTGACGTGCGCGAGGCACGATCGTACGCCATCAGCCGGCCGCGATCGGACTCGAACCCGGCGCGCGCCTGCGACTGATAGATGATCGAGCGCCCGTCAGGCGAGTAGACGGGATTCACATCCGCGCCCTTGTTGGCGAGAGTGATTACCGCCGGCGTGCCGCCGCCAGCGGAAACGGTGTACACGTTGATGTCGGTGCTCCACGCATCTTCCCTTCCCTGATCCTTGGCGGTGTACGCGAGCTCCTCACCATCGGGAGAGAACGCGTAGCCCTCGCTCCCGCCGAATGGCCCAGGGGGCACGTCGTACTTCACTCCACGCGTAACGTCCACTGGCGCGCCACTGGCGGTGCCGACGACAAAGAGATGCGAGCGCGTATCGCCCGCCCACGCGGTCCAGTGGCGGTACATCAGATTGTCGGCGATGTGCGCCTTGACCGGATTGGCTTCTTCGGCCTGCGAGCGCGACGCGTTGCAGGCATCGTCGGCGCAGTCGGGATACACTGACGACACGAAGGCGATGCGATCGCTTTTTGGCGACCAGACCGGCCCGGACGCTCCGCCACTCAGCTTCGTGAGCTGTCGCGCGCCAGTCCCATCCGCATCAGCCAGCCAGAGCTGTCCTCCAGTTATGTAGGTCACCTGCCTGCCGTCGGGTGACCAGCGCGCTTCGCTCGCTTTGACATTGGCTGATGGGAATTGCTTTGCGGCACCACCGCCCGCCGAAGAGACGAGGAATGTCGCGGTCGAGCGACGATTCGCCGGGACGTCAGCGGTGCGCGCGGCGTAAAGCACGAGCGTCCCGGAGGGTGATACCTGCGGGTCCGAGACGCCTCGCACGGCGGCAAGGTCGTCGAACGTCATCGGCCTCTTCTGAGCCGATACTTCCGGCGGGGTCAACAGCGAGAGAGACAGCAACGCCGCCGCAATCGAAGTCTGAGTTCTCATTTTCTGGTGGGTTGTGTTGGGGGTTGATCAGGCGTCGGGCCGAGCAGCGGACCAGCGTAACGGATCGAACACGGCAGGCGGAATGGGCTCGTTCACTCGCACCTTCTCGTACTGTTCCCTGAAGTAGGGCTTGCCATCGCGCAGCGACACGAACTCATGCGCCACCTGGAAACCGTCTATCTCCTTGTACTCACCGACGCGCGTGTCGGTCACGACGGTGCGGTCGCCGCGCTTTTCGCGCTGAATGATACGGAGGAGGAGCAGCTTGTCCGCATCTATCCAGACCTGACTCGACTCTTCGTCGCCTTCATCCGCGCCGATCACATAGACGCGCTTCCTGTCGAGCCGACCGCTCCGAAACTTGTCGAGATCCATGCGCAGTGAATCAAGCCGCCGCAGCGTCACCGCAGGTGGAATGGCATACACGTCGGCGGTGAGCGTGAGAATCGGCTGGATCGAGCGGCGCGAATCTACCCTGCGACCGTTGTCGAAGGTCATCACGCGATTGTTCAGGATGAGCAGCCCGCTCTTCGACGAAAGCGGCTCGAAGTCTATCCTGAGCTTTCCGGGTACAGAGAGATTCTCCACCCAGCGCGACTTCTCTTCCTTGCCGGACTGAGTGTAGAAGGTATTCGCCTGCTCGAAGCGGAGCGTGCTGTACCACTTGTCCGAGTACCGGTCGTGCATCTCGCGCACCAGATCGCGCGAGGAAGTAATGGCGAGCTTCGGGGCCTCTTCAGGCGCCGGCTCCCCGACCGGCGGATTCGCGGCCGAACATGCGGCTGTCAAGAAAACCAGCGCGGTAGTCCACGGGCGCGCATTCAGAAGCGCGCGCCCGGCAGTGCGGTGGAGCATCGTTCTCATGACATGTCCTTACGGACGATTCAGCTGACCGTAGTAGATACCGTTGAACAGGAAGCGGAACGCACCATGAGTCTGACCCCGGAAATATACCTGGGGTCCATACAGCACGACGCTGCCCTTCCCCATCGGTGAAACGAGGATTTCCGTCGCGTCATCGAGCACCTTCTGCCCCCAGGCCCACCCGCTGCGAAGGGGCGCCGGGCTGTCGAACCAGGCGACGCGCTTCACTCCTTTCGCCGACGCTCCTGACTGCAGACGGAATGCCGGATTGTTGTCGAAGAAAATATCCGCCCTGGGCGACATTCCCCAGGCGATGGTGTTGGTCGTGTCCACCGCGACGGAGAGGACAGACCCCGGCACGTAGTACTTCGCGCGCGGAAGCGGCTTGTCGCTCTCGTCCACGACTGCGTCGGATACCGGCAGCTCCAGCCTGTACGCTATCTCGGAGGCAACGCCGAGGGCGAGCAGCGTCCCCCCGTTCTCGACGAAGCTGCGAATGCGTGGCAGCGTCTTCTCGATCGTAATTCGTCCAAGACGGGAGTGCCATTCGGCCGGGACTTTGTCGGCGGGCGGTTGCAAGCGCCGCTGACAGCTTCCCGTCGAGTCCACCGGGGCGGAGAGTCTCGCGCAATTGGGAAGAACGAGCACGTCGTACCTTGAGCTCAGGTCGCCATTGTCGAGATCGTTGGCGAAGACGACTTCGTACGGAAATTCGAACTGATCGAAAACGAAGCGCATCCAGCCCGACGATATCTCGCCACCGTAGACGTCCCATAGAGCAATGCGCGGCAAGTGCAGGCGCGTCATCGACCCTCCAGGCATCGCGATATCCACCGGAGAAAACGTCACACCCCTCTCGGCGGCGAGTGCGCGGAGCATCGGCTCCGCCGCGGTGGTGTTGCGCACCACGAAGGCGCCTGCCGGGAGGCCCGTGCCGGCCGCAGGAGCAGCGAGTGTGTAAACCTCCTGGCCGGCCTTGAGCAGCCGGTTGGCCGCGGTGAACGAATCGTTCGTCCCTCGTGTCCACGAATAGAACTGCGGCGCCAGGAAACGCGATTCAGGCGCCTGCACCCTCATTCCCACCGTTCCCGCCGGTACCGGCGCGAATCCATTCAGCTTTTCGAAAGGTCCCGTGAACGAATCGAGTATGCGATCGAACTTCACACCCATCTGGTACGCCAGCGTCCACCCGGCGTTGTCGTATGGCGGAGTCGGCGGGCCACCAGGATACGGGATATCGTCAGGATGATTCTGCGGCTCGAACATGTCGAGCACGTGCGGACGGAATGCCTGCGACGTGATCACGACATATGACTCCTCAGGGTAGGTCCTTCCGGCGACGGAGAATGCCCTCGTCGCGCGGTGGATCGTCACGCCGTTCTTCACCAGCGCATTCACGAATTTCACCGCCGTGGCGAAATCCTTCTGATTCGACGGAATGATGTATCCGCGCGGATCGCGTGCCGCCGGATCCTTGAGGAGCTTCACGTAATCGGCGCTTGGCAGCCGCGTTTTCGCGGCGCTGTCCTTCTCCACAGCGAGCTTCACCGCGTCCACCTTCTGAGGTGTCAGCGTCCACGTGTCTCTGCGCCCACGATCGATGGAGTTCCGTCCCATGCGATACGCGTTGAAGAGGAAGTCCTCACGATACTTCGAAGCCACGTCCATGACCGCGCGGTTGGCGGAGAGCTCGTATGCCATGGATTGCGCGAAGTGCCACTTCTGTGGCAGGATCGGGAAAGGCGTGCTCCCACTCGGCAGAAGGCGTTCGGGGACCAGCGCGATCTCGCCCGGCGTGGGATTGCCGAAGGTCTCGGTGAGGAGACCGATCATGTTGTGGAAGTACACGGTGGTCCGGAGACCGCCGTTCCACCACGTCGAGAAATTGGCTCCGTTCCGCATCGTCGCCCCCGGCTTTCCCTCAGCGATGAACCGGCTGTGGATCGCCGCCCCGACGAGATCTATGCCAACCGGAATCAGAGGATCGAGATTGTAGTTGAACGGATCGCGGAAAGGCGGCGCGAAGATAACTGTGCCTTCCGGGCCCGTCTGATGGTGGTTGTAGACGATGTGCGGATACCAGGCCCTGTAGAGAATGCTGTCCGCTGCCTGTGTCTCGGGCTGCGACGCCATGTACGAATCGCGGTTGTTGTCGTGGCCGATGTACTTGTGATAGAGTCGCGGCACTCCGGCTGTTGACCGGTTTTCCTTCACCGAGTCGCGCATGTACCAGTTCGAGACGAGGTCCATGCCGTCGGGATTCGCCGGCACCGCCAGCAGAATGTCGTCCCGCAGGAACCGCTGCGTCTCGGCGTCGTTGCGGCTCACCATTTCGTACACGTACTGTATGAGCTGCTGGGCGCCAAGGACTTCGCTGGCGTGCAGACCGCCGTCAATCCAGACCACCGCCTTCCCTTCCCGGGCCAGAGCGCGTGCCTGCTCGTCGTTCAGGCCATCGGCGTGGGCCAGCTTCGCCGCAATCTCCTGGTACCGTCCCAGCTTCCGGAAATTCTCCGGCGCGGTAATGATCGCCATCAGCATCGGCCGGCCTTCGGCGGTGGTTCCGATGCGCACTACACGCATGCGGTCCGATTCACGGTCCAGCTTCTCCCAGTATTTCGTGAGCTGCTGATAGTTGGCGAGAAAATAGTCGTCGCCGATGTTATGCCCGAACTCCTGCAGCGGGGTCGTGATACGCCCCTGCGCGGAAGCGGACGACGTGACGACGACCAGGCCAAGGATCAGCGAAAGGGTGCGGCTGAAAATCATGATGAGAATCGGGAGGAATGATTTGAGCGATTTTCTGGTGCGGTAAAAGCTACCCCGCTGCTCGACGTGTGGACACCGTGTTCCAGGCGGCGACAAGCACTCCCGCAAGCACCACCACACCGCCGAGAAGAGTCGCGAGCGGCGGCACCTGGGCAATCGCGGGTATCAGCGCGCCAAGAAGTGTCGCGCCAACGGGCTCTCCGAGGACTGTGAGATTCACGACGTATGCAGGGAGATACTTGAGCGCCCAGTTCATTCCCGTGTGCCCAAGCAGCATGGGTCCGATCGCGAGACCGGCGAAGATCGCCAGCTCGCGCGGTGGCTGTGGGGTAAGTGGAGTGCCTGTCAGGCCGGCCATCGCGAAGAGCGCTATCGCGCACGCCGAGTATGCGAGCGCGACGTAGGCCCATATCCCGTATGTCGCACGAAGATGGCGACCAATCGTATAGTAGATGCCCGCAGTCACCGCCGCCGACGCCGCAAGCATGTTGCCGAGCATGGCGTTGCTTCCGCCGGCCGAAGCGCTGTCGCGCCAGGCGGGAGCGGCGATAAGCATGGCCCCCAGAAGAGCGATCGAGATGCCGATCAGCTGCCGCCGGTTCGGCGCCTCACGCAGAAAAATCGTGGAGATCGCCACGATGACAGCCGGTTGAAGGCTGACGAGTGTTACGGAAGCGGCGATCGTCGTGAGATGGATGGACGCGTTCCACGCCCAGAAATGAAGAGCGAGTGCTATCCCGGCGCATGACGCGAGGGCGGTGTCGCGTGCCGTCAGCTTGGCCCAGTCGCGCCACTGGCCTGTGACGGCCAGCGCGACGGCGACGATCACGAGAGAGAAGCAGAGTCGCCATGCGGCGATGGCGAGGGGATCGGCATTCGAGAGCCGGACCAGCGGCCCGGCGAACGAGATGCCGAGCAGCGATACCGCGAGAACCCAACCCGGCGAGGGGCGGTTCAAGTTGACGGAAGCGGCGTACTGCCCGGCTGCCGCCGCAGCCGCTACTCCTGACCCTGCGGCTGGTCGTTGATCGTCATGAGCTGGCGTGTCGTGCGGTTGGCGGCGGTCATGACCTTGCCCGAATAGCTGCTGCAGTTCGGTGTGTTGGCGCCGCGGACGCAACCGTTGTATCGCTGAAGCGCGACACGGAGATTCGGCGCATTCTTGATCGCGTCGGCAAGAACGCTGACGCCGTGGCAGATGTTGCCCTCGATGTCATAGAGATCGCGCGACTTGCAGCCCCACTGTCCGCGGTGGAACGGCATGACCTGCATGAGGCCCTGCGCTCCCACGAAGCTGCGGGCGTGCGGATCCAGGTTACTGCTCTCGACCAGCATGACACCGACCAGAAGCGCGGGATCGATCTTCCTGCGCTTCCCCTCGGCGACGACGGCGCTGGCGATCCGCTCGGCGACCTCACCGTTCCGGGTATAGCGGCGAAGGACCTGGGCGATGCGGAACGCATCTTCGCTCGGTTTCGCGGCGCTGATAACGGCACCGGGGAGCTTGAGAAGCTCTGCCGGCCGCGTGAACTGCGGATGCTGGTGCTCGAGCGTCCACACCGTTCCGGCAGCGAGAAGCACGGCAAGCACAACCGCTTGCGCGGCCGCGCCGATGTAACGGCGCCACCGGGGACGGTAGAGCTCGGTGACCTGCTCTCGGCTGGTCACGATCTTGAGACTGGTCCGCCCCGAAACCACACGGGACAGTTCGCCATCAGGCCGCTGGTACAAGCACTCCTCCTTTACCATCGGAAAAAGCCCTGCCGAGCCGGTCGGCAAACTTCTCCAGGGCCGCGAAATCCTTTTCCCAAACCTCATATTCGGCTGCCGTCGTCGGAGACCGGTGGAGCGTCGTGCCGGCGGACGGATCTACCACCTTTCTGATCTGCTTGCGCTCGCGAACCAGCTCCGCGCCATGTGATTCGGCGAAGCTCCACATGCGGCGGCCGATCTGCGAGTTTGTCAACGGGCAGTCCGGGTAACGCGACCGGATATACCTGATGAAGTATTCGTTATCCACGATTCTTCGTCCGACGGGCACGGAGTCGTCCGCCACCGGCTCGACCGAGCTCAGGCTGACGCGCAACTCAGCCCCGAGCACCGCGGCTATCTGACGCAACAGATCGAGCGAGACGTTGTAGTGCTCGTCGTGTTCGATGTTGCGGATAGTTGACGGCGACACGGGAACGGTGAGCTGTGCGGCAACGTCTTCGCGCCGCAGACCTCTGAGCTTGCGAAGCCGCTCGAGGTCGCGTCCTATCCAGTCGGCCATACCTATTCCGGTAATCCTGTTAACTGACAACGTATAACAGTAACCCGGTTGAGGTATTGGTACAACCCTTCCCGGTAAATAGCCTACCGAGGGTGGGCTGGCTTCTATGGACGACTACTCGGCGGCACTCGGGAAAAGCGCCTGGAGCATCTGCGACGCGGCCTGGTCGGCGTATTTCAGCACCTTGCCCGAGTAGGTGTGGCAGTGTGGCGTGTTCGTCCCGCGCACGCACCCGTTGTAGCGAAGCAACGCCCTTTCCATGTTCGGCGATCGCTTGACCAGATCGGCGAGGATGCTCGTTCCGTAGCAGATATTGGACTCGATGTTCGCGAGATCGCTCGAAGGGCAGGCCTTCCATTTGCCGGCGTGAAAGGGCATGACCTGCATCAGCCCTCTCGCGCTGACATTGCTCCGTGCGACCGGGTCGAGCTTTGCGTTCTCCGTCAGAAGCACGCCGATCAGAAGGGCGGGGTCGAGATTTCTCTTCCCGCCTTCATTGATGATCGCCTGGGCGATGCGATTCGCGCGCACGGTGTCCTTCGTGTACCGGCGGAGCACGCTGCTCACGCGAAAGACCTGCTCGCTCACCGGCGGGGGCGCGAGCACAAACTCCGCGGGAAGCTGAAGGATCGACCCGGGTTTCACGAACTCCGGCTTCTGCTGATTGACGGTCCAGATGGTGCCCGCAACCAGAAGCGCCCCAGCGCCGAGGCTGTGCGCGAGCGCGCGGATGGCCTTCTGCCCGCGTGAGAGCGGAGGACGCTCGGACCCGTGGCGGCGGACATCCGTATACACACTTCCGGACAACCTGCGTCGATCGTCCGGACCCTGAATCTGCGTTTCGTCGTCCTGGCGATCCGAGCTGGCGGAAGCCATCATGGTCTTCTCTTCTGCACCGTGCATGCCACGTGCGGGTATGGAGATTGCCCAAGTTGGCACGCATCTTCATTTGTGATATTGTTCCCGGAACCACCTAAATCTGCGAAATGAAGGAATCGGAAGGACTCTACAGGTGGTTCCGTGTCATCAAGCGAACCCTGATCGGACTGGTTTTCGTGATCGGGGGCCTCATGATTTTCGGGTACGCCGTGTTCATGCGGCACATGGACGCCCGCGGTGCGTGGAAGTCCGCTGCACGGGAGCTGAATGGCGGGATGCTCCACTACGGCGAGCACGTCGAACGCTACGCGAAGGCTTTTCAGCGGCGGCCCACCGACTATTATCGCGCCGCGAATGGCCTTCTCGTCGCGACCAATGACCGCGTCATCTTCATAGGCATTGCGCCGAGCGACAAGCTGCAGAACGAGGACGCGCCAGCGACGATTCTCCAGTATGAGTTCCCGAACGACATGCTGCTGACGATGAAGAAGAGCCGGCTGTACTTCCTTACAGCTCACGGCGTACGCGTGTCACAAGCCAACGGGGCAAAGGAGGAGTTCGCCGCCTCACGCGGCGATGAGCCGGCCCTCGACAGCCTCATTGAGCATGTCAACCGGCGGCTCGACGCGCAGCGGGTGGAAGCGATCAGGGAGCGCCGGATCAGAGCCGCGGTCGCGGCGATGATCAACGAGCCGATCTACTATGTGGTGCGACGCGGGGACGCGATCTCCAGCATTGCCGTGCGGTTCGACACGACGACTGAGCAGCTGAAGAAGTGGAACAATCTGCCGAGCGACAAGGTCAGGATCGGTGACCGGCTCATCGTCAAGGCCGCGGGACCGCGTCCCAAGCCGCCGCCGAAGCCCGCGCCTCGCCAGCGGCAGCCGCGCGGTCCGAAGATCTAGAGGCGACCCGCGCTGCCCGTGACCCGCTGCCCGTCAGTGCTCGTCTCCGCCGAAGCCGGTGTCCTCGGGGATTTCTCCGATCCTTTCGACGTGCACAACGCGTTTCATCGTCGTGCCGCCGGCCGTGATGGTGACGAGATAGTCGCCCTCGGCCGCCGCGGGCCCGGGTCGCGGACCGCCGCCGAAGCGGCCGCCCCCGCCGCCGCCACCGCCGCCACCGCCAAAGCCGGGGACGCCACCAGGAGGCGCTTCCGCCGGACGAAGGTTGATCTCTCCGGGCTGCTGCCCAAAGCCGCCCTGACCACGGCCGCGGCCGCCGGGACCACCCGGCACACCGGGCCCTCTACCCTGCGCCTGCATCCGCTCGCGCAGCGCGCGCATACCGGCGGTGTCTCCGCGCACACGCATCGCGGTCATCGAGTCCCGCAGGTTGCCGATTGCGGTCGTATCCATGCCAGGGAGATTGCGCCCGGCACCCGTCGTGTCACCGCTCGCACGCAATGAATCCTCGCGCTGGCGCCGTATCCGCGCCGCATTGATGCTGTCACGAACTCCTGACGGCGACAGCGGACGCGGCGCTCCGCGCAGATCCCAGTTGACACGATGCACTCCCGCGCCGCCAGGTCCCGTCAGCCGGCGCACGACGTCGCCCTTCACGTCCGTGACGACGATGCGCGTCGTGTCACGACGAGCATCACCGGCGGTGAGGCGATAGGTGAACGTCGCCCCATACTGGGGATTGTCGGCAACGTAGATCTTGTTGCCGTTCCACTGCTGGGTGAACTGCTGCGCGTACTGGTAGGCCTGAGTCGGCTGGAAGAAATACGCGCGCTGTCCCATCACGGTGTCGGCCATCTGCTCGAGCGGCGCGATGTCAGTGATCCAGATGGAGCGGCCATGGGTCGCGGCGATGAGCTCGCGGTCCCGCGGGTGGATCCTGAGGTCGTGCACGGGGACCGTCGGCAGGCCCGTCATGAAGCGCTGCCACGACGCCCCGCGGTTCGTGGAGACATAGGCGGCTACATCGGTTCCGACGAAAAGCAGGTCGCGGTTGTACGGATCCTCGCGAACCACGTGGACGTAGTCCACGCCGCCGCTCGGAAGATTGTTCGCTATCGCTCGGAACGTGCGGCCGAAATCATTCGATACGAAGAGATATGGCCTGAAATCGTTGTCACGATGCGCGTCGAACGACACGTAGACGGTCGCCGTGTCGAAGTTGGACGCTTCGACCCTGCTCACCCATGTCTTCGGCGGGACGCCCGGGAACCGCTTCGTCAGGTTCGTCCAGCTGCCGCCGTCGTTCGTGCTGACCCAGACGTTGCCGTCGTCGGTCCCCGCCCAGAGAATGCCCGGGCGCACCGGCGATTCCGCAATCGTGGTGATCGTGCCATACGTCTCGGCGCCCGTCGCGTCGCGCGTGATTCCGCCAGTCGTCTTCGTGCTGACGCGGATGCGCATCGAATCGGCCGTCGAGAGATCGGGCGATATCGGATAGAAGTTATTGCCCCGGTTTGCTGACTTGAGAAGGCGATTGCCGCCCATATAAACCGTGGTTGGCGAATGCGGTGAAAGGAAGAACGGAGCGGACCAGTTGAAACGGTACCGCGCCGCGGAATCGGCCCGCGCGCGCGCGCGGACGGCATCGAGCGCGCTCGTGACGCGCAGGTTCACCGGCTGCACCGTGTCGCCGCGTGCGACGATGAGCGAATCCTCGAAGTTGATGCGGCCGGCATTGCTGCGCATGATCGGATAGCGCGCACCGTTGGCGACGTCCAGACGCGACGCGTTGCCTCCCTGCGACTCGCTGTAGATGATGTTGGGGTTGGTCGGATCCATCGCGCTGTAGAAGCCGTCGCCGCCGCCAACGTTGAACCAGCTCGCGTTGCTCGCACCGTCGCGGCCGCGCGTGCGCGTTGGCCCACACCACGTTCCGTTGTCCTGAAGCCCGCCGCACACGCGATACGGCTTGCTCATGTCGAAGCTGACGCCGTAGAACTGTCCGATCGGGAACGTGTTCGGGAAGTCATACGTCCCGCCCTTGTCCCACGTGATCGCGATTCCGCCGTCGTCACCGATGATGAAATGGTCGGGATCGGCTGGATCTATCCACATCGCGTGCCAGTCGGTGTGAATTGACAGCGCCCCGCGACGCTCGGTCTTGCCGCCGTCATCGGAGAAACGGAACACCGACGACATCCAGTACACGCGGTCGGAGTTCTTCGGGTCCACTCTCACCTGCGAGTAGTAGAAGGGCCGGGCGTCGCCGGCGTTACGCTGCAGGAGCGTCCACGTCGCACCGCCATCGGACGTGCGATACAGCCCGCTGTTCGTCCGCTGCGCCTTCGACGTGTCGGGAACCTCACCTTTCTTCAGCGCCTTCTGCAGCGTGTCCGCCTCGACCATCGCATAGATGACCTTCGGGTTCGACGCAGCGACAGCGATGCCGATGCGTCCCTTCATCGTCGAGGGAAAGCCGCCGCCCTTGATCTCGGTCCACGTCTCGCCGGCGTCGGTGCTCTTCCAGAGCCCGCTGCCCGGTCCGCCGCTCTGCAGGAAGTACGGTCCGCGCATGCGCTCCCAGCTCGACGCCCAGAGCGTGTTGTGGTCGGCCGGGTCCATCGCCAGGTCCACGAACCCGGCCTTGTTGCTGATGAACTTCACCAGCTTCCACGTGGCTCCGCCGTCGGTGCTCTTGTAGAGTCCGCGCTCCGGGTTGGTCGCCCACGTCTGTCCGACGGCGGCGACGTAGACGATGTTCGGATCGCGCGGATCAACCACGATGCGGCCGATCGCCTGTGTCTTCTCGAGGCCAATCAGCTTCCACGTCTTGCCCGCGTCGTTGGACTTGTAGATGCCGCCGCCGGGCGAGAGCGAATTGCGGGAGTCCTCTTCGCCGGTGCCGGCGTAGATGATGTCGCCATTGGAGGGTGCGATGGCGATGTCACCAAGCGAGATTACGCGCTCCTTGTCGAAAAGCGGGAAGAACATCGTGCCGGCGTTCACCGTCTTCCAGATTCCGCCGGTGGCGGTGGCGACGTAGAACACCTTGGAGTTCCGTGGATCAACTTCGATGTCGGTGACCCGGCCGCCCATGTTGGCGGGGCCGATGGACCTCCATCGGAAGGCGGCGAGGGCCGCCGAATCCAGCGGGGCCGAGAGCTGGGCATTGACCGGCCCGGCGAGCAACACAGCGGCGCCGGCGAGGAGCAGGGGGACACGAAGTGTACGCATTGTTGTGGTTGTGGGGTTTGGCGGCGCCGACCAGCTCAAAACAGACCGGACGCGCGACAGTCGGACCAATGATGCAACTACGTCCGGCAGGCGGTAAGTGTTGGAGCGGCCCCGGAGATGGGGCGACGGTTGTTGCCGGCGTTGCGCTTCCCTATGTTTGCCGCGCCGCAGTCAGGCCAACACATTCACCGAGCGCCGCATGCCTCAGTCCTTCGGCTACTACCAGCTTTCCACGAGCACCGCACAGGGCGGGACGATTCCTCTCGCGGCACAGTTCCAGCCGGGAGTGCCGCTCGACCCGGTCGCCGCCACTAACGCCTACCTCGCCACCCTCCCCGCCGACAAGCGAGCCGCTTCCGACGCCTACTTTGAAGGCGGCTACTGGATAGGCCTCTGGGACAGCCTCATCACGATCGCCATCATGGTCCTGCTGCTGCGCACCGGAATTTCGCGCGGCATGCGGAACCTCTCGGAGCGGCGGGCCCGGTGGAGACCGGTACAGACCTTTCTCTACTACGCGCAGTTCGTCGTCCTGACGACGCTGCTCGCCTTCCCCTTCACCGTTTACACGGGATTCATCCGCGAGCACCAGTATGATCTGTCCACCCAGAACCTCGGACAGTGGCTCGGCGATCAGGCCAAGGGGCTTCTGGTCGCCGTCATTCTCGGCGGGCTCGCGGTGACCGCACTCTACGGTGTCGTCCGGCGCTTTCCTCGCACGTGGACCGTCTGGGGCGCCGTGGTCGGCGTCATCCTCGCGACGATCGGGGCACTCATCGCACCGGTGTTCATCGTTCCCCTGTTCAACACGGTCACGCCTCTCACCGACGAACGCCTTCGCGAGCCGATACTGTCGCTGGCGCGCGCCAACGGCATAGAGGCGAACGACGTGTTCGTGGTTGACGCCTCGAAACAGTCGAAGCGCATCAGCGCGAACGTATCGGGTGTGTTCGGCACGATGCGCATCACGCTCAACGACAACCTGCTGAACCGTTCCACACCGGAGTCAGTAAGGGCGGTGGTCGGACACGAGATGGGACATTACGTGCTCAATCACGTGTACAAGTTCCTGATGTTCCTCAGCATCTTTATCGTGGTGATGTTCTCTTTCCTCCAATGGGCGTTCGGGCGCGCCGTTGGCCGATGGGGAGAGCGCTGGGGGGTGCGCGACATCGGCGATCCTGCTGGATTGCCGGTCGTGGTGGGGATCCTTGTCGTCTTTACTCTCGTCACGGGCCCGTTGCTGACGTCGTTCACCCGGGCCACGGAAGCCGAGGCGGACATGTTCGGTCTCAATGCCGCGCGCGAGCCGGACGGCTTCGCCCAGGCGGCGCTGCTATTGTCGGAGTACCGGAAGCTGGATCCGGGGCCAATAGAGGAGTTCATCTTCTTCGATCATCCCAGCGGCAGGACGCGCATCTACGCGTCAATGCGCTGGAAGGCGGAGCATCGCGCCGACTACACCTCGTCCCAGATTCTCCGGTGACGCGTCTCCGGCAGGACGAGTGACCCGACGATGAAAGTGAGAAGCGCTATCCCGATCGGGTACATCAGTCCAGCGTAGATGTTACCCGTGCGGGCGACGAGCGCTGTCGCGATCAATGGCAGGAACCCGCCGAACCACCCGTTGCCGAAGTGGTACGGCAGCGACATGGACGTGTAGCGGACTTTCGCCGGGAAGGACTCGACGAGGAACGCCGCAACAGGCCCGGTCACCATTGCCGCGAGGGCAATCATCACGACTATGATCGCGACGATCGCGGGAGCATTGACCGGCGAGGAGAACGATGTCATCGCGCGATAGAGCGCGTAGTACGATAGCGCCGACAACAGATTGCCGGCCATCATGATCCGCTTGCGACCGAACCGGTCGGAGAGCCGTCCGAAGATCACGAATGCCGGTGTGCCGATCACGACGGCGACCGCGACGATCGTGTACGCCTGCGAGGCGGGGATCTTGAGAACGGTCTGGAGAAAGAAGAGAGCGTAGAAGTGCGACGCGTAGTACGTGACCGCCTGCCCCGCCGTGACTCCAAACAGCACTTGCAGTACGACCTTCCATTTGGGCCACGTATCGAAGCTCTCGCGGATCGGCGAGACAGATGCATTGCCCGCCGCCTTGAGCTTCGCGAACAGTGGTGACTCACCGAGCTGCATCCGGATGTAGAACGACACCGCCACGAGCAGCAGCGACAGGAGAAACGGAATTCGCCATCCCCATTGAGCGAAGCTCGACTCGCCGAGCAATCTCGAGGTCACGAGGATCACAATCAGCGACGTGAACAGGCCGAGGCTCGCGGTGGTCTGAATGAAGCTCGTGTAGAATCCGCGGCGCGAGTCGGGAACATGCTCCGCGACGTACACCGCGGCTCCGCCGTACTCGCCACCGAGGGCGAGGCCCTGAAGCATCCGGAGAATGACGAGCATTACCGGCGCGGCCATGCCAATCCGGGAGTATCCTGGAAGAATGCCGATTGCCGCGGTCGCTCCGCCCATCACAAGAAGCGTGGTGAGAAACGCGAACTTTCTCCCCACGAGATCGCCGATGCGCCCGAAGAACAGCGCGCCGAGCGGCCGGACCGCGAAGCCAACTGCGAATGTCGCGAGCGTCTTGAGGAAGCTGGCAGTGGCGTTGCCCGGGGGATAAAACTGTGTGGAGAGGATCGTCGCGAGACTGCCGAAGATGAAGAAGTCGTACCATTCGATCATCGTACCAGCGGTGGATGCGGCGATCACCCGCCAGATTCCGCGGGGAGCCTTCTCGAGTTCCCTGGCGTTCGGCATGGCGCTTATCTTACGTCACGCCAGAGATTTCGGACAACCATTGACCGACAAACCGCTCATTTCGATTGACATCAACGCCGACCTCGGCGAGCACGACGGCGACGGATACGCAGCCGATGAGGCCATACTCGACGTCGTGTCGTCAGCGAGCATCGCGTGCGGTGCGCACGCAGGGTCGCTCGAGGTGATGCGCCGCACGGTAGTTGCCGCGAGCGAGCGAGGTGTGAGCATCGGCGCGCATCCCGGCTATCCCGATCGCGAGGGATTCGGACGGAGAGATCTCCAACTGGGGCCCGTCGAGATGGCCGCATCGATCGCGGCGCAGATCGAGCTCCTTTCGCGATGCTGCGATGAAGCCGGCGCGCGGCTCCGGTACGTGAAGCCCCACGGCGCCCTTTACAACCGCGCGGCGCGGGATGCGGAGCTCGCGAAGCTTCTCGCCGGTTGTGTCGCGCAGGTGAGCGAATCGCTCGTCGTCCTCACCCTGCCCGGCAGCGAGCTCGAGCGCGAGGCAACGGCACGCGGATTGGCGGTGGCGCGGGAAGCATTCATTGACAGGGCGTATCAGAGCGATGGCGCGCTCGTTCCGCGCGATCAGCAAGGAGCCGTCATCGAGGATCCCGGGATCGCGGCGGCTCGCGCGGTGGAGATCGTACTCGACGGGCGGGTCCGGGCGATGGACGGATCGGTCGTTGCGATTTCCGCCCAGTCGCTCTGCATGCATGGGGACAGCCGCAACGCTCTCGCGACTGTGCGCCTCGCAAGAAGCCGGCTCGAAGAATCAGGAATCCGCATTCTGCCGTTCGCTCGATGAGTGGGCCGCGCATCTCGCCACTTGGAGACTCGGCGATCACGGTCACGCTCGGCGAAGGGATCAGCGAGGAGCTGAGCGAGCGCGTCGTGGGTCAGGCCGATGCCATCTCCGCGGCGAGGATCGGCGGAGTCACCGACGTCGTGCCTTCGTACGCCGCGCTTGCCGTCTACTACAATCCGCTGACGATCGAATACGCTGATCTTCACCGCGAGATTCTCGCGGCCGTCGAGGCCATCGCGGTGCCGCCGGGCGAGAGTGCGTCCCGCCGGCGCGCCGAGCGGCTCCACCGAATCGCGGTGAGATACGACGGCGAGGATCTGGAGGAAGTCGCGCGGCTCGCGAAGCTGTCGGTCGAAGATGTAATTCGAATTCACACGGTGTCCGAGTACCGGGTGTTCGTCATCGGGTTCGTGCCGGGGTTCGCCTATCTCGGCCCTCTCGACAGCCGGCTCGCTCTGCCGCGTCGCGAGTCACCCCGCAAGCGCGTTCCCGAGGGCGCGGTCGCGATCGCCGAGCGACAGACCGGGATCTATCCGTCTGCGACTCCGGGCGGATGGCACCTTATCGGATCGACCGATCAGCGAATGTTCGATCCGGAGCGGGATCCGCCAGCATTGCTCGAGGCGGGCGACAGAGTGCGATTCGAGGTGGTGATGTGAGCACGTTCTCTCGTGATGAGAGCATCGCCACGCACGGATGGAGCACGTGATCCGCGTCAGGAAAGCGCCGGCGTACGCGACGGTGCAGGACACGGGTCGGCGGGGATTTCTCGCCAGCGGCGTGCCTCGGGCGGGAGCAATGGATCTGCCGGCGCTTACGACTCTCAACGTGCTGCTCGGGAACGACATGGGGGCTGCCGGAATCGAGTGGGCGCTCACCGGCGGCGAGCTCGAGTTCGGCGACGCTACGGTATTCGCCGTCGGCGGCGCCGAGGCGTCGGTCTCACTCGGCTCGACGCAGCTGGATGCGTATAGAGCATACGGCACCGCGGCCGGGGAGACTCTTTCGATAGATGCCATCACAGGCGGACGATTCGTGTACATCGTCTTTGCCGGGGGCATTGACTGCGGCGTGGTCATGACGAGCCGAAGCACATATGCGCCCGGGCGATTCGGCGGGCTCGAAGGTCGCCGTATCAAAGGAGGAGACGTGCTAACGGTCGGAACCAGCGGCGGGCGGAGGCGACGCCAGTTCAGCGACGCGTTACCAAATGAGCTTCGCCCTGTGCGCTCGCGCGAGGCGATTCGATTCGTACCGGCTGAAGGCGGTGACGCGGTGACGGTCGAGGGGCGCTACACCGTCTCGCACGCATCCGACCGCACAGGCTATAGACTGGTGGGCGAGCCTCGCGAGAACGGCGCGTCAATCACATCCGAGCCCGTGTGTCCAGGCGTGATCCAGCTTCCACCGGACGGCGAGCCGATCGTGCTGATGTCGGACGCCCCGACGATCGGCGGCTATCGCATCGCCGGCGCGGTAATCTCGGCAGATCTGGGCGCGCTGGCTCAGAGACTCCCGGGCGAAGCGATCTCGCTCGAGCCGGTCACTGTAGAACAGGCGCAGAAAGAACTGGAAGCACAGGCCGGGCTTCTGGCGCAGGTGAGAGAGTGGTGTCTCTGCGACTAGGGCGTCAGCTGCAGCATGATGGACACGACCTGATCCGCGATCGAGTCCCGGACCGATTCCGCGTAATGCAGCTCGTCGTTGGTGACGTGCAGCGTCGGGTCCTTCCATGTCCGTCCGTCATCGGTCGAGACTAACGCGGAGATGTCAACGAGGCGAATGCCCTTGGCCAGGGCAAGCGCGCGGATCTTCGAGTTCAGCTCTGGGATATTCGTGCTCTCGGACGGCTGACGCGGAGGAATGGTCGTGATCATGAGGCGGCTGGGCGACAATCCGCGGATGCTGGTCCAGTCGTCTATCATGATCGCGAGGTTGTTGCGGATCGCAGTCGTTGACACTCCCACTCCGATGTCGTTGGTCCCCATCGAGATGTATCCGAAGTCGGAGCTGCGCGGCTTGAACGCCTGGACGCGCTGGATCGCCCCATTCGGATAGAACGAGTTGATCGGCTCGCCGCCGCTCCACGGATAAGCATCGCCGAGCACCTCGCCGCGGAAGCGCGTGACGCCTCCTACCTGTTGGAGCGCATTGGGCGCGAAGAGAATGCTTGTCCCGGTTCCCGTCGAAGTGCCAGCGATGCCGTGATTGACCGCGCGGATGGTCGTCGTGCTATTGGCGCGCCATCTCGCCTCGATCTTCCCGGCGAGCTGCAGCGTGCTGTTCGGCGAGTTCGCGCCGAGCTTGATCGTCGGATTGGCGCTGGACACATACGAGCCGACCTTGGCCGACGGATCCGTGCCCTGGAACCCGAGGTCGGTGTTCGAATCCCCGAACGTCACGATCTGAACTTCAGCGGTTCCGAGAGCGACGAAGATCACCGGATCCCCGCTCAGTCCGGGAACTGACGCGAACAGCGAGTTGCCGCCGATGCCGAGAACCCAGCTTCCGATGGTGGCGATGCCCGACGCATTGGTTATCGAGGTCGCGCCGTTGATCGTCCCGCCTCCGCTCCGGATGCTGAACGTGACACTCACGCCCGCGACGCCAATGCCGTCCACAGTGGTCACCTTGACCGACGGCGGAATCGCAACGGGCTGGCCTGCAAAAGCGGTCTGACCGTCACCGGCGTTGATCGCGATCGCGCTGGGCGGTGGTGAGGCGGCGGTGGCGTTGAACGTCACTGGACTTCCGGACAGAGCTCCCGCCGAAGCCGTCAGTGAGTTTGGACCAAAGTCGGGGCCCAGCGTCCAGCTCCCGACCGCGGCGATGCCATCGCCGTTCGTCGTCGCCGTGGCGCCGGTGATGCTGCCGCCTCCGGAGGTGACGGCGAAGGTGACGGCGACACCAGGGACCGGAATGCCCGCAACATCGGTCACGATGACCGACGGCGGAGTCGAGACCGCGAACGATGGCCGCGCAGTCTGATTGTTGCCGGCGTACCCGGCGATCGTGCTTGGTACCGGCGCGACCGCTGTAGCGTTGAACGTGATCGGGCTGCCGGTGAGGCCGCTTGCGGTCGCGGTGAGCGATTGCGGGCCCGGTGTCGAACCCAGTTTCCAGCTTCCGACGGCCGCGATGCCCGATGCATCGCTCACTACCGTCGCTCCGGTGACACTACCGCTGCCGCTCGCCGGCGCGAACGTGACAGTGAATCCAGAGACGAAGTTGCCGTTTGCGTCTGTGATCCTGACCGATGGCGGCGTTCCGACGTTTCCGCCCGCGGTGCCAGTCTGATTGTTGCCGGCGAACGCGGTGACGGTGGTCGGCGGGCCCGCGCCGCCCACTGCCTGGAACGTCACCGACGCGCCGCTGATCGCGGGAGACGTCGCCGTCAGCGTGTTGGGTCCGGCAACGGTTCCAATCGTCCAGCTTCCCACTGTGGCGATGCCCGACGCATTGGTCGTAGTGGTCGCGCCGGTGATCGTCCCGCCGCCCGTCGAGACCACAAATGTCACGGCGACATTCGCGATCGGATTGTCTCCGGCGTCCGTGACCTTTACCGATGGAGCGACGGGCGCCGTTGCACCAGCCGTGACCGACTGATTGTTGCCGGCGAACGCAAGGATCTTCGATGGTGGCCCCGGAACGACGGAGATTGTCGCCGTGCCCGACTTGCCCTCGGACGACGCCGTCACCGTCACCGACCCGAGGACCTTCGCGGTCGCAACTCCAGTCTCGGCATCCACGGAAAGAACCGCGGGGTTGGAGCTGCTCCAGAAGACCGGTCGCGTGAGCGTCGTTCCCTCGTTGTCCTTGACTGTCGCGCTGAGCTGACGCGTGGTGACGACCGCCATCGCCGAGAGATCGCCGCCGATGGTGACGGTTTCGACCCTGGGCTGCATCATCGCCGCGTACGTGCTGAAGTGCGACACGGCGCCCGTAACGGTTTTCGCGGTGAGATTGGCCGAGCTTCCGGGAACGACGCGCCACGATGATCCGTTGGCCTCGTACAGCTGCAGTCCGTTCTCGGGGCTGTCGGAAGCGACGTTGGCCGTATCGTATTTGATGGTCAGCGTGATGGGCTGCGAGAACGTCGCGCCATTCGGGCCGAAGTCGAAAGCCGTGCCCGGCATGAGGCGCGGATTCGGCGGGGCGTTGGCCGCGGGCTCGACGGTGATGTTCGTCGTCTGCGACACCGCGCCGGCTGGCACGGCGACGGCAACCGCTCCGCTCAGGACGGAGAACGAAGTCCCTGCCGGCGAGACGACCGCGCCGTTCTTCACCTTCACATCCACGGTGGCCGCGTGCCCTTCAACCGTTGCCGTGATCGTGGCCGTTCCGAGCGCCACGCCAGTCACGAGACCTGCGGCGACCGTGACCCTGGTCGAGTCCGAGCTCGACCACGTCGCGAGCCGGTCGGTGAGCGCGTTGCCCGTCGCGTCCTTCGGCACGACGGTGAGCATCTGCGTTCCACCAGGAACGACTTCGACGGCCTGCGACACCACGATCTGCACCGTGACGACAGGCACCGGCGGCGCTGTCCCTTCGCCGCAGGCCCAACCAAACGCCGCGACCAGCGCCGCCCCGCGAAGCAACGTCTCCCGGGTCAACTTCAGCCGGACTCCCCGCGCGGCAGCCGCGATCAAAGCCTCGGAGCGACTTCCGCGCGAGCGAACACGCGCCGATTGCGAATCGGCGGCTTCACCTCGAGGATTGAAGTCGTTCGGTGGATTTGACATGGCAGCTATCCATTCTAATGATTGGCACTTGGCCAAACAACGCCCTTGACGCCGGCCGTAGTGGGTCAGTTTCGAGTTGGCAGGATGGAGGCGAGCCGCCCTGCGTGCCACGGAGAATGGAGGCCCTCAGCACCGCACTATGCGTGGTCCCGCAGTTCCCCCAACAACCGTTTTCCTCCGTGTGCTTCGTGTCTTCGTGGCAAGTGCAGAGACATGGCTAAACTGACCCACTACCGAATCGGCTTTGTCGTGTGGCGCATCGCGAAGCTGATCGAGAAGCCGGCGCCCCCCGCTGTCGCCGTGAGAAGATGCCAGTACTGCCAGATGGAAGTGGACGCCGCCGCGACGCGTTGCCCGCACTGCACAAGCCAGCTTTGACATTGTGGAGGAGATGGCCCGTCGCTCGCGGACGAGCTACTCCGTTGACAGGAGCTGAAGCAGCCCGGGCCACTCGATGTTCCCGCCGCTCAGCACTGCCACCGTCGCTCCGGACGGCTTCACCGCGCCTGTGAGCAAAGCCGCAGCTGTAATCGCGCCGCTGGGCTCGACGACAATCTTGAGACGGTCCAGCAAATGGCGCATCGCCGCGGGGAGCGGCGCATCGTCCACCAGCACCACGTCGTCAATGTACGCCTGATGATGCAGGAACGGTCGTCCGCCGATCTCGGTCGCCTGCAGCCCGTCCGCCAGGCCGCCGGTCGCTTCGAGCCTTACCGGCGCCCCTTTCTGCCGCGCGCGATACAGCTTCGGCGCGCTGACGGGTTCGACCCCGATCACCTTCACGCCGGGCAGAAGGAGCTTGATCGCCGTTGCCACGCCCGCGCTGAGTCCACCACCTCCGACGGGAACGAGCACCGTATCCACGTCGGGCATGTCTTCGGCGATTTCGAGACCGACCGTTCCCTGCCCGGCGATTATCGTCAAATCGTCGTAAGGATGAACGAGCGTCATCCCCTCCTCATCGCAGATCTCGCGCGCTTTCTCCGCCCGGTCCTGAGTCGTCGTGCCGGACAGCACGATCCGCGCGCCGAGACGTTCCGCACCGGCGCGCTTGGCGGCGGTCACGTTCGTCGGCATCACGACGACAGCCGGAACGCCAAACAGTTTCGCCGCCATCGCAACACCCTGACCGTGGTTGCCCGACGACGGAGCGACCACCCCGCGCGCTCGTACGTCGGCGGGCAGCGAATGCAGATAGTTGTAGGCGCCGCGAAACTTGAACGCACCGGCGCGCTGTAGACCTTCCGGCTTGTACCATACGGGAGCGCCGAGGCGGTCGCTGAGGACGTCGTCGTAGAGCAGCGGAGTGCGAATGGCGACCGGCGCCAGAACTTCGGCGGCGCGCTTCAGATCGCGCAGCGTGACGAGCGGTGAATCAACTGCCTGCGATGTCATTGTTTCCCCTGATTTCTATCTGAGTGCCAGACGCAACGCCGTGGAGAAGGAGATGAATCGCCAGCAACACGCCGCCCTCGCTCTCGAACTCGGCGTATGTGCCGCCTTCCGCCAATTGTGCGACACGCGGCGCAAAATAGCCACTCGACGCACCAGCGCCGCTCGCGTGACCGTCGCTTGACAGCCTTCCCGGGTTTCGGTTAGCTATCACGCATGAGCCATAATGACACTCCTCGAAAGAGCGCTTCCGTCACAGCGGCGGGAACGCGCGGCAGCCCGGTGTCGGCGTTTCTGCGCCATCATTACCGTCACTTCAACGCCGCGACGCTGATTGACGCCGCCGATGCCTACTCCGCGCATCTCGACGGCGGCGGCAAGATGATGATGACCATCGCCGGCGCGATGTCCACCGCCGAGCTCGGCATCTCGCTCGCGGAGATGATCCGCCAGGGACGTATTCAGGCGATCACATGTACGGGAGCGAATCTCGAGGAGGACATCTTCAACCTCGTCGCTCACGATCATTACGAGCGCGTGCCGCACTACCGCGACCTGACACCGCGTGACGAGCAGGATCTGCTCGATCGCCACATGAACCGCGTGACCGATACCTGCATCCCCGAGATGGAGGCGATGCGGCGCATCGAGAAGGCGGTGCTCGACGAGTGGATCGCCGCCGACAAGCGCGGCGGGCGTCTCTTTCCGCACGAGTTCATGTACCGCATCCTGAAGAACGGCTCGCTCGAAGGCAGCTATCAGATAGATCCGAAGAATTCGTGGATGATCGCCGCAGCCGAAAAGAACCTCCCGATGTTCGTTCCGGGGTGGGAGGACTCGACGCTCGGCAACATGTACGCTGGCCACTGCATTTCCGGCGACGTCAAGAACGTCCACACCGTCCGGACGGGAATCGAGTACATGATAGTGCTCGCGGACTGGTACACGAACAACTCCACCGACGGCACCGTCGGCTTCTTCCAGATCGGCGGCGGCATCGCCGGCGATTTCCCCATCTGCGTGGTGCCCATGCTGCACCAGGATCTGCAGCGCAACAATGTTCCGGTGTGGGGATACTTCTGTCAGATCTCCGATTCTACGACGAGCTACGGATCCTACTCGGGCGCCGTGCCGAACGAGAAGATCACGTGGGGCAAGCTGGCGATGGACACGCCGAAGTTCGTCATCGAGAGCGACGCGAGCATCGTCGCGCCGCTCATGTTCGCACTGATTCTGGGCTGGTAGCCGGACGTCTCAGTTTCAGAAGCTGGACCCCCAGCGGACAACGTCAACGTCGGCCCGGATCTGACGGCCCCCCGACGGGGTGCTTTCTACCACGACGCTTCCCGCCGCGCCGTCCGTCGTGCGCAGGTTGTCGCCACCAAGTGCCGAGGGACGGAAGCTGACCTGCGCCATCATCGGCGGCGTGTTGTCGAGGATCTCGAAGCGGAGCGGATAGGTGCCGACATCCAGCGGCTTGCCGAGATTGTTGCCCGAGAAGAGGATGATCAGATCGCCATCGCCTCCGTCAGTTGCAACCCAGCAGCCGAAGCCGTGATAGCTCTTGTCGGGAATCGTCCCGATGAACTTGCTCGGCACGTCGCCGCGGATCTGGCCTATGGACGAGTAGGTCTTGGCCATGACCGTCACCGCGCAGCTGTTGTTCTCGGTGACTGTCGCGGTGAGGCGGTAGGTCGGAGGAGCATCAGGCGCTGCCGTGTCCTTCATCGTGCAGGCGGACGCGGCGAGAATTGCGGCTGACGCGGCAAGAAGCGGATGTCTCATCGAAATCGGAGTGAAGGGTACTGTCTCTGATGACGCTCTCCGAGGGGAATGGTAACGCGGACCGGACCCTTTGGGCACGCTTGGACTTCTCGAACGCCCCGCCTGAGATCGACCGAGCGGATCAGACCGCCGGCGCACGGATCAGCCGGCGATGCGGCCGACAAGGCGCAACAGGCCGTCGAGTATCGTAAGCGGGTGCGGTGGACACCCCGGTATCCACAAATCCACCGGAATCGATGGGGGAATCCCGACGATCGCGGAGCTTCCTCGAAACGGTCCTCCGCTCACGGCACAGGCCCCAACAGCGACGACGATTCGCGGATCCGGGACGGCGGCGTAGGATCGCTCGAGCGCTTCGACCATGTTCGAGTTCACAACTCCGGTGATTACAATTCCGTCCGCATGGCGCGGAGACGCGACAAATTGCACGCCGAAGCGCGCCATGTCGAAAACGACGTTCGAGAGCGCGACCATTTCCGACTCACAGCCATTGCAACTCCCGGCGACGACGGAGCGCAGTCGAAGCGACCTGCCGAGGATTTGGCGCATTTTCTTATCGAGAGCGCGCGCGAGCTCCACTTCGCCGGTCGCAGTGACCAATCCCTCGCGCGCGCTCGTCGCCATCCGAAAGTCCCGCGTGTAGATCGTCCGGCATCCGTGGCTTTCGGACGCCTCCTCCGGCGAAAACAAACACGTTCCGAGATCGATCACGGGAAGACCCCGCGGTCCCTTGCGGGCCGCCCCGGATGGGACTTGCGCGCAGAACTCATCCACGCGCGCGGCATTTCCCACGCAGCCGACATTCGGGCGCCCTCTGAACCGCTCAGGGAATGGCGTGTCCTCTGTGGGAAAGGGCGAGGTCTGTCCACGCTGCTCGACCCATGTTCGCAGGAACTCAAACACCGACGCCTCCGGTTCGCGACGCCGGGGCTTCACCTTGGCGCCGACCGTGGCGATGGTCGGGACGGTCAGAGATCATGGCCGGCATATGACAGGTTGAAGCTCTTATTGCAGAGCGGAAAGTCAGAGATCTGGTTTCCGGGCATCGCCATGGCGAGCGCCCCCCAGTTGTGAAACGATGGGTCGGTCACCTTGTGGCGACGGACGCCACCACGATCATCTGTGAGAAGCACGTGGGCGACTTCCCCACGCCACCCTTCTTCGAGCGAGACGACCAGTTCGCCGGGAGCAAGCGCGGCACACGGCGACCGAAGCTCACCCTTCGGCAATGCACGCACCTGCTCCGCGACGAAGTCCAGTGAGCGCTGAATCTCCAGCCACCGAACGAGCGCGCGCGCGTAGACGTCGCCCGCCCAGGCTCTCGCCACCGGAATCTGCGCGAAGCGGAACACCCCGTACGGATGATCGTGTCGCACGTCGAGCGCGACGTCGCAGCTTCGCGCGACCAGGCCGACATACCCGCGCGCGATGCAAACGTCCTTCGTGACCACGCCCACACCTTCCAGGCGTGACTGCACGGATGCGGCTCCGAAAAACTGGCCAGCCACCTGGCGCAGGTCCTGGCCGAGCCGCCGGACACGCCGCCCGATCTCTTCACCCATCTCGTCCGGAATGTCAAACGTCACCCCACCCGGCCGAATGAGTCCGCGCCCGTAACGGTTGCCCGAGATCGTCATGAGCAGGTTCAGGCACTCCCCGCGCATTCTGCCGAAGTATGCAGCTGCAGGCTGGTATGCCACGTCGCCAGAGATCGCACCGAGATCCCCGATGTGATTCGCGAGCCGCTCCAACTCCAACGCGATGCCACGAATCGTTTGAGCGCGAGGACTCTTGCGGCTCCTGGCGAGCGCCTCGATTGCACCACAGTACGCACTGGCGTGCGCAATGACCGAGTCGCCAGCGATCGACTCGGCGACGTAGATCGCGCGTGCCCGGTCCAACGTCTCCAGAAGACGTTCCACTCCCCGGTGCTGATATCCCAACATGATCTCGAGTGAGAGAACCTCCTCGCCATGCGCCTGCATTCGGAAATGTCCAGGTTCGATGATGCCTGCGTGGACCGGTCCGACGGCCACTTCGTGGACCTCGTCTCCGGCGATCGTGGAGAACCGATATTCGGCGTGGCTACGCTCCTCGATGCGCCACGACGAAGGCGCGTGGTCGGCAGGATGGCGGCGCAGCGGCTTCAACGCGGGGTGCCCTTCGGGCGCTGCTGCACATTGCTCCGCGATCTCGCGTTCGAAAAGCGCCGCCTGGCGACAAGCGGCTCCCAGCGCGGGATAGTGTTGCCCGACGATCGCGCTCAGGACGGCGAGCTGCCCGCTCTCGTCGTGCGCCAACACGGCGATGAGCCGCAATCGGTCCTCGGCTTCGGGGACGCCAAACAGGGACACGAGGCGCCATTGATCACCGATCGCCGTCGAGATCACGGTGGCGACTTCCGTCACTGGCAGCGTTGGAACGTCGGCGAGTCGGACGCTTCGCCGATTGCCGATTCGCGCACCAGGCAGGATCGTCACGGCCTCATCCCGCCCAGCGATGCAGCGGCACGACCGATCGCTGCGCGCAACGGGGCCGGGATGTACAAGCCGAGCAGAAGTACGATGCTCGCGAGAATCACCGGTCCCACCACGAATGAGGGTCGCTCCGCGCCGGACGACGACTCGTCAGCCGCGCCGGCGGGTTCACCATAGACGATGTCGATTATCATCCCCGCGATTCCCACAAAGATGATCGTGAGCATCAACACCGTCGCGGCGGCGACCCACGGATGATGCTCACGCACGGCGCCGGTGATGATCGAGAACTCGCTGATAAAGAGTCCGAATGGCGGCGATCCGGTGACCGCGAACAGGCCGATCACCAACAGCCACGCCGACACAGGACGCACGCGCAGCATGCCATGCATGTCGGCCACGACGGACGTCCCGGCGGCAAGCACCAGGTTCCCGACGGCCAGAAACAGCATGCCCTTGACGAGTCCGTTGTTGATCAGGTGAAGCACTGAGCCATACGCCCCTGCTCCACCGATCCCCAGACCGAGCACGAGAAGCCCCATGTGCTCGACGCTTGAATACGCGAGCAGTCGCTTGACGTCGGCCTGGCCGATGATGAACGCCGCGGCGACGAGCAGTGAGAAGAGGCCGGACGCGATCAGGAGTGGCCGCACAAAGTCCTGGAGACCGGCGGCCATCGCGACCTGAGTGAAACGCGCCAGACCCAGAAAGGCGCAGCTCGTGAGTGCCCCCGCCATCAGGCCGCCGACGAGACTCGGCGCCTCGCCGTACGTATCGGGTTTCCAGGTATGGAGCGGAGCGAGTCCCATCTTGGTACCGAACCCGGCCAGCGCGAACACGAAGGATGCTCGCAACCACCACGGGTCCAGGCGGCTGGCGCCGCCAATCAGGTCCGGCAGCAGAAGCGCTCGCGAGCCGCCATCTACAGGCTGAGCTGTCGCCAGTAGAAACACCGCGAGCAGTGCGAGTGCTATTCCGACGGACGAGAGCACGAGGTACTTCCACACTGCTTCGAGCGAGCGCCGGTCGTGGCGCGCATAGATCAGCGGCGCAATGGCGAGCGTTGTGGATTCCATCCCAACCCACAGCAGCGCCAAATGTTGACTTAGGGCGACCAGCGATGTGGCGGACAGGAACGCCAGGAGGCAGCTCACGAAGGCGCGCCCGCCGCGTGGAGTCTGGTCGCGGAGGTAGCCCACCGCGTAGTACGCCACGACGAGGAAAAGCACGCTCACGGTGCTGAGAACGACGAGGCCCAGTTCGTCGGCCATTAACCAGCCGCCAGGCGCCCGGTCCGCCTGATGCACCCATAGCAGGCCGACGGCGCCGGTGTGTAGTGTCGCGATCGTGAGCAGCAACGCCGAGCGCGCTCGAGCCCCCTGAACCACATAGGCGAGCGCGCCGGCTGCGAGGGGGACCACCACAATCAGAAGTTCTATCAGCACATCCCTCTCATGATTCGCGCAGCTCGGTCAGATTCACCGCGGAGATCGAGTCAAACTCGCGGTTGATGTGGAACACGACGATGCCCATGATGAACACGCCGACGAAGACATCGAGCAGGACCCCCGCCTCGACCAGAAAAGGGACTCGGCGGGCGAGAGTGAGACCGAAGATGTAAACACCGTTCTCGAGCATCATGTAGCCGACCACCTGGATCACTGCCTTTGCGCGCGTGATGAGTATGACCATACCGATCATCACGGTCACGAGTGCCACAGGCACAACGAGGCTGCCGCGCGCCGAAACCGGCATCGTACTCGCGACGGCGAACGCCGCGCCAAGTGCAGCGGCGCCGAGAAGCATCGAACCCATGTAAGGCACGAGGGGCTCGACCTCACGCCGAATCGCGGCCTCCCGGATAGCCCAGCGAAGAAACCCGGGGAGCAGTATCGCTTTGACGATCACCGTGCCAATCGCGAGCGCGACCACATGCGTCGTGAGCTCGCCCTCCGTGACCAATGGAAGAAGTCCCAGAATCGCGCCCTGGAACGCGATCCAGCGAATGCAGGCGCTCAGGCGAGACGTGCCCAACACAGCGAAATCAGTCAGTACCACCAGGAGGAGCAGCAGCTGCAGCGACGAGTGCGTCACGCCGGGTTCCAGAGCACGAGGATGAGGCTGAACAGCGCGAGCGATGAGGCGCCGGCGAGGTACAACGGTACCTTCGGCAGCCGCAGTCGTGCCATCGTCGCCTCGACGATGCCGATACCGACTCCAACTGCGAGCAGCCCGCCCCCGAGCACGGCGACCGAGCCCGCGGCTGACAGATTCGCGCGAGGCACGAGCACGCTGACAACCATCGCGCCGAGAACAGCGAGCTTCAGCGCGCTTCCATACAGAATCAGCGCGAGGTCCGGGCCGCTGTGATCGAGAACCATCACTTCGTGCACCATGGTCAGCTCGAGGTGTGTGGCCGGATCGTCCACCGGCACGCGGGCACATTCCGCGAGCAGCAACGCGAACAGGCAGGCGCTGATCATTACGAGTGCCGGAGCGTTTGCTGCCCAATGGCGCGCGAAAGGCACGCCCAGCATTCCAGACAGAGACAGCTCGTGCGTCACCACGCCAAGTGTCCCGAACGACAGGAACAGGCCGACTTCAACGAGGCTCGCGAAAGTGACCTCCCGGCTCGCGCCCATTCCCTCGAAGCTCGACCCGGTATCGAGCGCTGCCAGCACAAGAAAAAAGCGGCCAAGGCCGAGCACGTACGCAAACGCCACCCAATCGCCGCTGAATCGGATGAGTGACACACGGCCATCCAGCGGGACGACCGTCGCCGCCAGAAGGGTCGTCGCCACCACCAGGACGGGCGCCAACCGGAAGATCCACGTCGTCGTTTCGCTGAACACCGCACCGCGCCGAACGAGCTTCCAGAGATCGAAGTACAGTTGCAGTGCCGGCGCTCCCTGGCGACCGGTAAGCGCCGACTTCGTCCGCGTCGCCACGCCAGCAACAGCAGGAGCGAGAAGCAATACCAGGATGAAGGCAAACGCCGCGGACGTCGTGATGTTCACTCGGCGCTCACGGCGCAACAACCAGATAGGTGAGAAACGCCAGAACGGCGGCGACGACGTAAAGCAAATAAAAGTGCAACCGTCCATCCTGAATCGGACGCAGCCGAAGAGCTGATCTCCGCACGCGCGCCCACAATGGCGCGACAACGCGGTCGAGAATGAGATCGCGTGGCATGCTGTGGAACACGGTTGCACCACGATGTTCCTGCACGCCCGTCAGAGGTCCGAATACAGAGAGCAGCGGCGCGGCGAACGACGATGCCGTATACTGCATTCGCGACGTCGTCGCTCCGTATCCGCAGCTCCAGGTGGCATCCAGCCGCACCGATCTGCGACGCAGCACGAACCGTCTTCCAGCCCAGATCACCACAACGACGAGTAAAAGACCCGTAGCAAAGACGGCGACGCTTTGCGCGGCGGGCGATACCTCAGCCCAGGCTGCGGCCGCTTGACTTTGGGGCTGGCCGCCGATTGTCGCCCCAATGAAGAGAAACGGCCGGACGATCAATGCTGGCAGTAGCCCGATGGCGACACATATCGCAGCCAGCGCAAGCTGCGGGAGGAGAAACGCCGGGCCGACCTCGCGTGCCGCAAGCGGCCGGTCGCTCCTGGGGCGGCCGAGAAACACTACGCCGGCGGCCTTTGCGAAGCAGGCCAAGGCCAGACCACCAGCGAGCGCCAGTACCGGAGCGCCGAGCAGCGCGATCCGCAGCGCGCCCGGCGAATACCCGGCACGAAAGAGCCCCTGGTAGACAAGCCACTCGCTTACGAAGCCGTTCAGCGGTGGCACGCCGATTATTGCGATGGAGCCGATCAGGAACGCCGCAAAGGTAATGGGCATGCGACGTGCGATGCCTCCGAGCTCCTCCATGTTGCGAGTGCCCGTCATTCGGTACACGGCGCCTGCACTCATGAACAGGAGCGCCTTGAAGAGCGCGTGGTTCACCGTGTGGAGGACGGCAGCGCCATATCCAAGAATTGCCAGGATGGGGTGCCCGTATGCAGTCCCCAGCGCGCCGAGTCCCATGCCGATCAGGATGATGCCGATGTTTTCGACGCTGTGATACGCGAGAAGACGCTTGATGTCGTGCTGCGCGAGCGCCCACAGCACTCCAAGCACGGCAGACAAAGCGCCCAGCAAGAGGACGGTCCACGCCCACCACGCGGGCGGCGGACCCGCAAGCATCACGACGCGAAGCAAGCCGTAGATACCCGTCTTGATGACGATACCCGACATGACCGCCGAAACGTGTGAGGGAGAGGCGGCGTGGGCGGAAGGCAACCAGAAATGCAGTGGCACAAAACCGGCCTTCACTCCAAAGCCCGCGAGCGCCAGAAGGAAGAGCGGTCCCCCGCCCCACATCAGCGTCGGTCGGGTAGCAGCAAGCGACGCGAACGACCAATCGGCCGTTCCTCGCGACCAGACCGCGAACATCACGAACAGCAAAAGCGTGCCGGTGTGGGTCGCGACGATGTAGATGAACCCTGCACGGCGCACCTGCGGCTGGTGATGGTCCGTCATGATGAGCAGGAACGAACTGATCGCCATCATCTCCCACGCGCAGAGGAACAACATCACACTCTGCGCGGTGACTACGAGCGCGAGAACGACGACGAGCACGGCGTATGTCGTGTTTGCCTGTCGTGAAACGCTTGTGTTCGCACCGGCGCGCATGTCGGCAGCACCGTATACGGCATTGGCGGCCCCGACGACCAATACCGCGAGCAGAAACACGGCCGAAAGCGGGTCGATGCCGATCACCCAGTCGCCCCCCGGAAGGCCCGAAGGCCAGCGCGTGGCCAGGCTGGTCGCGCCGCCGAGCACGCGAAAGGCAGGAACCGAAGCCAGGCTCGCCCCCGCGACAACGAACGTCGCGAATACTCGATCGCGCATCGCATCGCCGCGGACCACAAGGGCGGTGACAACGGCGGCCACGAGCATTCCGAGTCCGGCGAAGAACAGAATCACGCCAGGGGCACCACTTTGAAGGATCCCGTGTTGCGGGTGCTTTCGACCAGCGCGACACGATCGAGGATCTCGTCGGCCGGTGCGCGATCTCGCAGCAGACCGCGGAGAGTATCGTCCCGGAGCGCAAATCCGAGTCGTGCGAGAATCGCCAGGTGCGCCGGCACCGTCGGGCTGACGACCATGAATAGCGCGTGCACGGGCCTGCCATCCATAGATCCGAATTCGATCGCGTGGCGGAGCAACCCGAGTGTAACGAACGGCTGTTCGACCTGCAGAACGATCGGGTTTCGCACGTGGGGAATCGCGATTCCGTCGCCGATGCCAGTGGAGCCCATGGCTTCACGCGCCTCGAGCACACTCAACAGGAATGCACGATCCTGCTCCGGCGCCAGCGGCAACCGTTCGACGAATTCGCCGAGCACCTCGGCCTTTGTGTTTCCTCCAATGTCGCTGAAGATTCCACCAGCGCGCAGGAGCTCGCTCAGCAATGGGACGGGGTCCGGCGAGCCCCGAGCCTGATCGAGCAGTTGCCGGGAAACCGGGACGCCATTTTCGACCGCCCACTCCCATAGCTCGACGGCATTCATGTAGATCTGTTCATTCGCGTGGTGGGCGGGGAGCGCGCGCTGACTGATCCAACGCCTGATCGTAGCTTCGTTCACACCGAGATGGCGGGCGGCCTCACGAACTGTCAGCTGCATTCGGTCTCGGGCGACGGCGTCGAAACTCCGATCTCCTCAAGCGCACTCAGTTCCCTGCCGGTCATTTCGCCCAGCCCTCGGTTGTAGCGGTGGTGTTCAGATGCGGTTTGCCCATATCCGCACTGTGCGAATCACCGTCCCTGGGATGCACGCGGCGCGAATGTCCTTCTGCATCGTCGCAACGCGAGACGTTCGCGCCAACAATAGCACACTCTGTCGTCCGCTGCGAACTGCGCCGGCGAATGCGTTGTTGCGACAGGTCAACGCTCGCGACCAGCGCACGGAGTACCCAGACCAACCGATGGGGCGATCGGGGCGCGGCGTCTCGGCGATGCCATCAATGGCCGATCCGAGCGGTCATGCCAGGCGCCAAAACACTTTGCGTGGGGGATGGCATCAATGATGCCCCGGTCATGATGGCCGCCACGGTCGGTGTGGCGGCCGCCCTTTTTTCCCAAAGGTGATTCATGATCTCTGACGGCACCTTGACCCAGACCCCACATCCCTTTGACGCGGCGCGCACGTCGAAATGGAACGACGCGGTGGATGTATGACGTTGGACCGTCAGCTCGTGTTGCTGTTTGTTCTCCCGATTCCGATTGCGTCCATCGCGTGGACCGTGACGCACGAAGATCTGTTTCGCGAGCCTCGCGACTGGTGCGCTGCGAAAAGCAAATCGTGCCAGCGCCTATACTCGCGCAAATTGTTCTACCTGTTCACGTGCGAGTATTGCTTCAGTCACTACGTCACCGCCTTCTTCCTGTTCATCACCCGTTACAAGCTGCTGTTCGATGACTGGCGAGGCTATCTCATCGCCGGTTTCTCGCTGGTATGGCTGGCCAACGTCTACATGAGCTTCTTTGGCAGGTTGCGTCTGGAGATTCGGGAAGATCGGATGGAAATCGCAGCAGCAGAGTCGAGAGAACGCACTGAAGTCAGGAATGCGCAGAACGACCCTGAGAATCTGGGTGGCCCTGCGCCGTGACGATCAACGGCGGCGACGAGGGGACCCGTTCGCGCCGCCTTTCTGATTTCGCTGACCGCCTCATTCACGCGCTTGATCGCGAGCCGCGATCCGCGCCAACCGAACGCATTGCGGCGAAACCGCAACCTGAATGCCCACGCGTGCGCGCCCTGAGGTCTCGGGCGCGAGGCGGAGGTTCGCTTCACAGGGACTTCTTCAGCGCGCGCCCTCATCTTCCTGACGTACCGCCAGATCGTTGACACAGGCCTGACGCAGCGGTCCCAGTTCCTGCTCGACCGCGTCGCGCGTCTTGTCGTCGAGTTCCGACCCAGGCGTCATGCCCTTCAGATGGGCTCGGGCCCGATCAATGTTGGTGATGATATCGTGCAGCCGTTCGTTGGGAACGTCAGAAGGCATACACCGCTTCCGCCTCTGCGCTCGGACGCACGTGAGGCCGCAGGCGGTCGCGTCGCGCAACATCGACGTCTCGTCCCACGATCTCTTCGAGGTCGGCCGCTATTCCCGCGTACGCGAAGAAGTTGTCGGCGACATCCGGCGTGAGGTCCACGAACAGGTCCACATCGCTATCGGCTCGGTTCTCCGCTCGCACCACCGAACCGAACACCGCGACGTGGACAACGCCCCGCTCTCGAAGTTCGACCTCGTGGGCGCGGAGTCTCGTGAGAATGTTCGTGAGCAGCGACATAGGGTGTTAACCTACTGCGTCCGCGGTTCGCCTACAATCAGCCGAACGGCGGCGAGCGGCGAAGAGCAGGCCCCACCGACGCGCCCTCGTGGCTTCCGATGTGCTTCCTACAAACAAAACGCCCAGCGATCATTTCGCTGGGCGTTCTTTCTAACATTATACAAATCAGCCACTTACTCTATCGGGACGGCGGGATTTGAACCCGCGGCCCCCTGAACCCCATTCAGGTGCGCTACCGGGCTGCGCCACGTCCCGCTACGCGGTGGTCTGCGAAGCAAAGCGCAATCTACCCCTGCACCACCCCCTAATCAACTCGCGACCGGCAATGCCTCGCCACTCGCCAAGCAGACCTCCTCGCCGCATTGTAATTTCCTGCTTCACTGGACCCCTATCGCACCGCGCAAGTGGCCGACTCACGTCTCTCCACAACATCCACGCAGGACCTCCGGGATCTCGGCTTCGGCTCCGTCGTCGGCGGAGCCAACGAGAAGCGGCTGCTCAACCGCGACGGATCGTTCAACCCGCGGCGCGAAGGACTGCGCTTCCTGGCGGGACGCAGCGCGTACCACTTCTTCCTCAACATCTCCTGGAAGAAATTCTTCGCCACCGTCGCAGGCGGATACTTCCTCGCCAACGTCATCTTCGCACTGGCGTACCTCGCCTGCGGGCCGAACGCGATCGAAGGACAGGACCCGAGGTTTTTCGGAGGAGAGTTCGGCCGCGCATTCTTCTTCAGCGTCGAAACGATCGGCACGATCGGATACGGGAACATCTACCCCACAGGTGTTGCGGCCAACCTGATCGTCACGATCGAGTCGCTCACCGGCCTCCTCATGCTCGCCCTCGGCACGGGAATCCTCTTCGCCCGATTCTCGCGCCCCACGGCGGCGATCGTGTTCAGCGAGCGCGCTGTCGTAACTGGATACCGCGACCAGACGGGCTTCATGTTCCGACTTACCAACGCCCGCAAAAATCAGCTCATCGAGCTCGAGGCGAAGGTGCTCTTCAGCAGGATGGACGGCGCGTCACGACGGTACGACCAGCTCACGCTCGAGCGCACCCGCCTCGTCTTCTTCCCGCTCAGCTGGACAATCGTCCACCCGATCAACGAGAAGAGCCCGATGTGGGGCCTCACCGATACTGACCTCGCGGACACAGACGCCGAGTTCCTCGTGCTCCTCTCGGGCATAGATGAGACCTTCTCGCAGATGGTGCACGCGCGCACATCCTACAAGCCGCACGAGATCGTGTTCGGCGAGCGCTTCGTCAACATCTACAAGCCGGTGCGCGCCGACGGCACAGTCGCCATTGACGTGCGCAAGCTGGGCCACACGGAACCGGCCCCCGAGGAATGGTCCGCGACACGCACCTGGCACGACACGGGACACTTCAGGGGGTATGCGCCCCCGCGCCCGGGACCGCCGAAGAGCTAGACCGCGTCGGGTGGATGCACCACTGCCTGTGTGTCAGTCATCGCCTGTAAAGTACATAAAGCGAAACGCCGATCAGGAGGACTCCGAAAACCTGGCGCAGGCGGCGTTGCGGAACCCTCTTGCTGAGAAGCGTCCCCGTCATGCTTCCGACTGCCGCGACCGCCGTGAACCACGCCACGAGAGACCAGTCCACGGGCACTGTGCCCGCGTAGCCGAGGAATCCGCTCAGGGCGTTCATCGCGATCACGAGCAGTGACGTCCCGATGGCGAGGCGCATCGGAAGTTTCGCGACGAGCACCAGCGCCGGGACGATGAGAAATCCGCCGCCGACGCCGATCAGTCCGGTGAGGAGTCCGACACCGATTCCCTGGAGCGCGAGCAGGACGTAAGTGCGCCGGTCGCCGCTGAACTCATAGTCCACAATTTCCGGCGTGGCGGATTTTCGAAAAGTCCCGCGAAGCATCATCACAGATCCGGCGAGGCCGACAACCGCGAACAATACGAGCTGCGCCTCCCCGGGGACGTGCTTCGCCAGCCGCGCGCCGGCATATGCGGCAATCACAGCGAACGGCCCGAACACCATCGCGACTTTCGACACGACAGTCCGCTGCCTCACATGCGACAGGAACCCAATGAAAGCGACCAGCCCCACTACGCAGAGGCTGGTCGCAATCGCCGGTTTGACCGGCACATGAAGCCCGTATATCAGGATCGGCACCGTGAGCACCGACCCACCCCCGCCGAGCAGGCCGAGGACGAACCCGACGAGGAGCGCGAGCCCCGCGCCGAGCGCGGTCATTGGCTACGATCCCGTCTTAAATGCGAAGCTGAAGTTTCCGGTGAGCCCATTGCCTGCTGTATCCTTGGCCGCAGTTGTCACCGTTGCCGTGTAGCTAGTAGTCGCAGAGAGAGTCCCGCTGGGCGTGAGTGTCGCAGTCCTCGTCGCAGAATCGTACACAACACTCCCTGGAACAGCGGCACCACCGGTAAATGCAAGACTGAAAGCTGTGTTAACGGTTGATGCGTTCATGTCTTCGCTGAACGTCACAGTAATCGTCGTATCCCTCGGTACATTTATTGAGTCCGTCGGCGTCCGGGCGATCACGGTCGGCGCTATCAAGTCGGTCACAGTCGTAAACGTGGACGTCGATGTCGCCGCCAGCGCGTTCCCCGCCACGTCCTTCACTCCCGTCGTCACGGTGATCGTGTAGCTCGTGTTGTTCGCCAGATCCGCCGTCGGGTCGAGAGTAGCCGTGTTCGTCGCAGAGTTGTACGTCACCGTGCCGGCTATCGGAGATCCACCCGCGGTCGGCGTGAGGGTAATGTTCGTTGAGTTGATCGTCGTGGCATTCATCGGCTCGCTGAATGTCACCGTCACGTTCGTATTGATGGCGATGCCGGTGGCGCCGTTGGTCGGCGTCCGCGCGACGATCGTCGGAGCTGCGGTATCACCGGTCGAGAACGCGAACTGGAATGGCGCCGCCAGCGCGTTCCCCGCGGCGTCCTTCACTCCGGTGGAAACGGTGACGGAATAGCCGGTGCTTTGCGCGAGCGGTGAAGCAGGCGTAAACGTCGCCACGCGTGTCGTCGTGTTGTAGGCGACCGTTCCGGTCACCGCAGTGCCCGAAGATGTCACGCGAACGGTGATGTTCGTCGCGGAGACGGTGGTTGCGTCCATCGCCTCGCTGAACGTGATGTTCACCGT
>JAUSJA010000003.1 GCA_030647905.1 Gemmatimonadaceae bacterium
TGCTGAAGAAAAGCGGCGGCAACGCGTGATGTCCTTCCAAACCCCGCCAGCTGAGCAGTCAGAAGTTCCAATAACAACATGAACCCAAGGGGACATTTCTACTTTGTTAAGACGGGGGACATTTCTACTTTGGCTTGACAGACATGGTCCGGCGGGCACTCGAAACGGGTTAAATTGAAACGATGAGAAAAAGCAGGGATGGCATGAGAGATTCGCAGATTGACCATTCGATCGTCCGGGAAGCTGACGATCGTCTACCGGTACCAGCCGACGCCTCCGGTTTTTCGGAGAGCGACGAGGTTGCGGATTCCACCGATTCGACGGGCGACCTCGCATCAGAGCTTCAGCGTGAGCTGACGGTGGAGCGCGACAAGCATCTCCGGCTCATCGCCGAGTTCGACAATTTCCGCAAGCGGATGCTGAAGGAGAAAATTGAGGCGGAGTCCAGAGGCCAGGCTGAGCTCGTGAGGCAGATCCTTGATCCACTCGACGACATCGCCCGGTTCGCTCACGTGGACCCGGCCGCTACCGACTCGGTAACCATCGTCCAGGGAGTGGAGATGGTGGAGAAGAAGCTCGGAAAGTCGCTCCGCGCCGCCGGACTCGAGCCGGTCAATCCGGTGGACGATAAATTCGACCCTTCGCTTCACGAGGCAGTCGCGACTGATCCAACGGAATCCGCCGCGCTCGACGGAACCGTTTCGCGTGTCTTCCAGGTCGGCTACACCTTCAAGGGACAGCTGCTGAGGCCGGCCCGCGTGGTGGTCAGGCAGTATCCCGGTTCTCGCTGAGCGCTGAAGGTTCATGGCTCAGACCAAGGACTTCTACGCGGTACTCGGCGTTCCGTCCACCGCCACTCAGGACGAGATAAAGAAAGCCTACCGCAAGCTCGCCAAGAAATACCACCCGGACGCCAACGCGAGCGATCCGAAAGCGGCCGAGAAGTTCAAGGAGATCTCCGAGGCGAACAATATTCTCGGGGACGCCAAGAAGCGCAAACAGTACGATGAGATGCGCCGGCTGGGCGCGTTCGGAGGTTTCGGTGGATTCGGCGGCGGTGCGTCGCCGCGAGGTGGCACGGCGCAGCGGGGCCCGGCGGGAGCGTCCAACGTCAATTTCCAGGACTTCGACATCGGCGGTCTTGGCGGCCTCGGAGATCTGTTCGGTTCGATCTTCGGTGGCGGAGGCAGGGCTCAGTCGCGTCCATCGGGACCCCAGCGCGGGCAGAACATCGAGACAAGCCTCGACATTCCATTCCGCACCGCTGCCCGCGGCGGCAAGGTGCCGGTCGAGCTCGAGGTAAATGAGGAGTGCGGCACCTGTCATGGAACCGGAGGCGCCCCCGGCACGTCGATGAAGATCTGTCCCGAGTGCTCGGGGCGCGGTGTGGTCTCGTTCGGTCAGGGCGGGTTCGCCGTCAACCGGCCGTGTCCCATGTGCCTTGGCCGCGGACAGGTTCCGTCGCAGCCGTGCCCGACGTGCATTGGCGCGGGTGAGGTCAGGACGCGCAAGAAGGTGTTGATCACGGTTCCCCCCGGAGTTGACAGCGGATCGAAGATTCGGCTCAAGGGGCAGGGCGGAAAAGGCTCGGCGAATGGTCCGCCGGGTGATCTTCTGATCACTTTCAGCGTTCTGCCGGACAAGTTCTATCAGCGGGAAGGACTGGATGTGATAGCGTCGCTCCCGCTGAACATCGCGCAGGCGACGCTCGGGTCCAAGGTCAGCGTCACCACGCTCGACGGGAAAAAGGTGCTGATTCGCATCCCCGCTGGCACGCCATCGGGGAAGCGGTTCCGCGTAAGAGCCCAGGGAATCCACAAGGGCTCGGAAACTGGTGACCTCATCGTTGAGGTCAAAATTGAGGCACCCGAAAAGCTTTCCGAGGAGCAGGAGCGCATTATGCGCGAGTTCGCCGCCGCAGGCGGGATGAAGTATTAGCGACACCGTGCGCGCCTACGGCGCCACATTCGTCGGCGCATTCCTGATCGCGCTCGTCTATTCGACAAAGCCGGACGGCGGGTCGGTGATCACCATCGCCCGCAGCGGTGACACGGCGCTCGTGGTGGATACTTCTCCCAGGGATACGGCTGCCGCGTCGTCGTCCGCGCCCGCGACTCGCGGTTCAGCGACTCCGGCCGTAGTACCGGCAGATCTCGATGCACTTCGTGCGCAGAAGATGGTGATTCCTGTCGCAGGTGTGGAGGCGAAGGATCTGGTGGACAGCTTCGACGACACTCGTGACGGTACGCGCCATCACAATGCTCTCGACATCATGGCTGCCCGCAACACTCCCGCAATTGCAGCGACTTCGGGTACCGTGCTCAAGCTTTATAACAGCACGGCCGGCGGACTCACTGTGTACATGTCCGATCCGACGTCGAGGTTCGTGATAATGTACGGCCACCTCGACGGCCATCGGCCAGGGCTGAAGGAAGGAATGGCTGTGAATCGCGGAGAGTTGATCGGGTTCGTCGGCTCGACCGGCAACGCGAGCCTGCTCGCGCCCCATCTCCATTTTCAGATCATGCGCAACGACGACATGAACGAATGGTGGAAGGGCACGCCCATCAATCCATTCCTGGTTTTCCGGCCGCGCTAGACCGCTAGGCGGCCAGAATCGGGAGTCCGGCGCGGCGCGATTCAGCCGCGGCTTCGATGAATCCTCCACCAAGCACGCGGTCGCCGTCGTAGAGCACGATGGACTGGCCGGGGGTGATCGCCGAGACCGGCTCGTCCAGCGCGATCTCGATCTCGTCGCTCTCGTGGCGGATCATTTCCCCTGGCGCGAGCGGAGCGCGGTGGCGGACGCGCACGCTGACCGCGGACCCGACCGACGGCGCGTCGGCGAGCCAGTTGACCTCGCGCGCGATCACGCCGCGTCCCATGAGCTCCTCGCGCGGCCCGATCACGACCGCGCGGTCCTGCGGACGGATGCCGACGACGTACATTGGGATGCGGAAGCCGCCGGGCAGGCCGCGACGCTGCCCGATCGTGTACGCCGCGAACCCGTCATGTTCTCCGACCTGACGCCCGTCGCTCGTCAGGATCGGGCCGCGTGTGAGCGCCGGAGAATCGGTTGCGAGGCGGCCGCGAAGGATCTTCATGTAGTCCCCATCGGGGACGAAGCAGATCTCCTGGCTCTCGGGCTTTTCTGCAACGACAGAGAGTCCCAGCTTTCGCGCCAGCTCGCGTGTCTCCGCTTTGGTGGACTCGCCGACAGGAAGGAGCATCCGCGACTGCACGTCGCGATCTATTCCCCAGAGGAAGTACGTCTGGTCCTTGTTGTCGTCGAAGCCGCGATGCAGCGAGCCATCCACGATGCGCGCGTAATGACCAGTGGCGATCCAGCGCGCGTCGATCGAATCCGCCTTGCGAACGAGATCGCGGAACTTGGTGAAAGTATTGCACCTCACGCACGGGATCGGAGTGCGGCCGCGCGCATACTCGCTCACGAAATCGTCTATGACGTCGTGGCCGAACTGTGTCTCGAGATTGATCACGTAGTGGGGAACGCCAAGCTCCTCACAGACCCGCCGCGCATCATTCACCGAATCGAGAGAGCAGCAGGGACGATCGGGGACGTCATCGCCGTGGCAGAAAAGCTTCATCGTCGCACCGACGACGTCGTATCCCTGCTCGACGAGCAGCGCGGCGGCAACGGACGAATCCACTCCTCCAGACATCGCGACGAGGACTCTTTCCTTCATGGCGTCGTCGTCAGCCGGCGGTGGCGAACTGGCGCGCCTTGACGACGAGAGCGGGGAAGACCTCGGCGACTCGGTTGGCGCACTCGTCCGTGGTGAGCGAGCCCAGGCTCATGCGGATCGCCGCCGAGGCGAGATCGGGCCGCACACCCATCGCCAGCAGCACATGCGACGGACTGATGCCTCCGCTCTGGCAGGCGGACCCACCGGACGCGGCAATTCCCTGGAGATCGAGCGCCATCAGCAGCGACTCACTGTCGGTCCCTGGTACGGACACGTTGAGAATGTGCGGCGCGCGCGGAGCACCGCGGCCATGCACGACGGCGTCGGGCACCCGCGCCAGGATCGCCGCCTCGAGCCAGTCGCGCATCGAGCGGAGTCGCCCGCTCTCCTTCTCATGTTCGGCGATCGTCAGCTCCGCAGCAGTCGCGAGACCGACGGCAAATGCGACGTTCTCGGTCCCCGGACGGCGCCCGCGGTCCTGCGATCCGCCGTGCATGAGCGGCTGCAGTGGAGTTCCGCGCCTGATGAAAAGTGCGCCGATCCCCTTTGGCGCCCCGATCTTGTGGCCGGAGATGGAGAGGAGATCGTACGTCTGTGAAGCGGCATCAATGTGCGCCTTGCCGAAAGCCTGTACGGCGTCGGTGTGCATCGCTACTCCCTTCGCCTTCGCCTTGCCGGCGAACTCGGGAATGGGCTGGATGACTCCGGTCTCGTTGTTCACCCAGATTACAGAGCAGATGGCGACGTCCTCACGGACCTGTCGATCGAACGAATCAGACGTCACCACTCCGTTGCCGTCCACGTCAAGAAGCCGCTCTTCGGCCCCTTCGCATGCCGCCTGGTGGACGGCGCCGAGTATCGCCTTGTGCTCGACAGGGGTGGTTACGACGGCGTTGCGGCCGCTTGATCTGGCGGTTCGCCAGACTCCGAGAATGGCGAGGTTGTCAGCTTCGGTACCGCCAGACGTGAAGCAGATCTCGTCGGGCCTGGCGCCAAGACATCGGCCGACCCGCTCCCGGGCCTCATCGAGCGCCGCGCGTGCCTCCCGGCCCCAGCGGTGCATACTGGACGGGTTCCCGAAACGCGGCCCAAAAAACGGGCGCATGGCCTCGAATACCTCGTCGCGGACCGGGGTCGTAGCGGCGTGGTCGAGATAGATGGGTGCCGGCTTCATGTTCAAAAACTAAACACCGGCGGGGGCTGGTGCGAGCGGTTTCCTGCTCCAGAAGAACTCGCTTCGAACCGCCCAAAGAGCGCGGCCGCTGGAGGGACAGCAGCTCGTCGAGCGCGAGGTATGACGGGTAGTTCAGATCCGAATCGCTCAAAATGTGGCCACCTCGAGCGCGGCGACGTCATCCACGCGTATCGTTTCGGTTGTGAAGAATGGCTCGCCGTAGCGGGTGCGGATGAGCGAGCCGTAATGGGCCGCCTGGTGACGGATGATCTCGTATAGCGGCTCGCCGTTGGGAAACACCTCGCCGGCCTGAATCGCTTCGTCGAATTGCGAAGAGTAGCAGCGAACCGCCTCGAGCTTTTTCTCGAAGGTATCGCTGATATCAACCACGAACGTCGGCTTCACGTTGTCTTCGCGATAGGCGAGACAGTGAATGACCTTGCGCGGACGATGCACCAGGACGTCGGGCTCGACCTTCACCAGTCCGGCCACAAAGCAGGCATCACGTATGAGCTGTGCGGCAACCGTGTGATCGGGATGCTTGCCTCGAATGGACGGAGCGATGACGACCGATGGAGCGAACCGTCTGATCAGGACGGCGAGGCTGGCGCGGGTTTCGGCCGTGTTGACGACACCGCCGTCGGGCAGGCCGAGATTTTCTCTCCAGCTGAGGCTCATCACCTCGGCCGCTCGCGCGGCCTCCTGCCCTCTGAGCTCGGCCGATCCGCGCGTACCGAGCTCGCCCGCGGTAAGATCGATAACGGCGGTCCTTCGCCCGAGGGATACCGCTTTGATCAGCGTCCCCGCGCACGTCAGCTCAACATCGTCCCTGTGCGCCGCGATCGCGAGAATGTCTACAGTTGGCATCGCCCGAATATATGGAGAATCACGCTCAACAAGGTTCAAGGCTGGCAGCTCACTCGTAGCGTAGCGCCTCGATCGGATCCAGCCGCGCCGCACGCCGCGCCGGGATCATCCCGAACACGATGCCTATTCCGACCGACACACTTACGGCGATCAGTGTCAATGCAACGGGAATCCCCGCATCTATGTTCATGAAGGCCGTCACGAGCCGGCCGAGCGTGAGACCCACGACGATCCCGAGAAAGCCGCCGATGCCCGTCAGGGTCGCCGCTTCCACGAGGAATTGCAGCAGGATCTCGCGCTGAGTCGCGCCCATTGCTTTCCGCACGCCGATCTCGCGCGTGCGATTGGTCACCGATACCATCATGATCGCCATCACGCCGATGCCGCCGACCATGAGCCCGACGCTCGAAAGCACGATCATCACGAGAAAGAAGATGCCCGTAATCTTGTTGAACGTGTCGAGGATCTGGTCCTGCGTGATCATATCGAAGTTGTTCTTGTCCGCCGGCCGCAGCCCTCGTATCTCGCGCAATGCTATCGTTACCGCCTCCTGCGCCTGTGCCGCGGTCACGCCCTTCCTCGGCTTCACCGGAATGAACACTGCATTGGTCTTGTCGAGCCGGAACTGGTGGTCGAGAGTGGCATACGGGATGATTGCGCCAATGGCCTGACCGGGCGGCTCGAAAATGTTGCCCGCCTTCTGATAGAGACCGATGACAGTCATCGGGCGTCCGCCAATGCGCACCTGCTTGTCGAGAACGCTCTCGGCTCCGAACACCTTTCGCGCCGCGTCTTCCTCGAGAACTACCACGGCCGATCCGCTCACGAGCTCGGATCGCGTGAACCATCGCCCGGTGATGAGATCGCCGCCCTGAATCTCCACGAACCGGTCATCGGCGCCGTTTATGAGCAGACTCTGCGTCCTCACGCCCTTGTACTCCAGACGTCCCTGTGTCTGCCCCCAGATCGCCGCGTACGACACCTCGGGCAGCGTCTGGATACGCCACGCCTCGGCCTCCCTGAGATCGGGCCTGATTCTGATCCACGCCGGCAGCCGGTCCGGGTTGACTGGCGTGTTGGAGAAGACCTTCACGACGTAGAATGTCGTCGGCCCGGCGATCTCGATCGTGCTGACGATCTGGTCCTTTATCCCCTGGACGATCGCCGCCATCATCATCACCGTGGACACGCCGAGCACCACGCCGAGTATCGTGAGGCCCGATCGCATCTTGTTGGCGCGCAGAGTGTCGAGCGCGATTGCCACATTGTTCCTCACGTTTTCGCCCAGCATCTACTCCTGCCTCAGCGCGGCGATCGGGTCCAGCTGCGCCGCGCGCGATGCGGGGTAGACTCCGAACAACACTCCGACGCCCGCGCCGAGTGACAAGGCTAGCGCCACGGACCACATCGTCACCTTCGCCGGCAGGGGCGACGCCAGCGCCACGAGGCCCGCCAGTCCCCATCCGGTGGCCACGCCCATCAGCCCGCCGACGCTCGTCAGCACGATCGCTTCCGCCAGGAACTGCCGCCTGATGTCGCGCGACCGCGCCCCCAGCGCCTTTCTGACACCAATCTCGCGCGTGCGCTCGGTGACCGACATCAGCATGATGTTCATGATGACGATTCCGCCGACCACGATTCCGATGCCGACGATCGCCGGAATGACGGAGAAGAGGATGCGCGTGAGATTCTTCCAGAACTTGACGAGCGCGTCGGCAGTCTCGATCGAGTAGTCGCTTTCCTCGCCGGGCCGCAGCCGATGCGACGTTCGCATCGCGCCGTCGGCGAGCGCCATCCCTTCGGCGACGTCTTCGGCTCGGGCCATCTTCACCGACACCGTCGTCGTCTTGCGTCGACCGTAGAGCGACTCGAAGGTCGTGAGCGGCAGCAGCACGAATCCGTCGAACGACTGGCCGAGCACGCGTCCCTTCTTCGCGATCACGCCGACGATCGTGAAATGCATCCCGATTATGCGGATGTCCTTTCCGACCGCGTCAACGTTCTCGAACAGTTTCTCCGCGACGTCCGCCCCGACCACGGCGACGGCTCGGCGGTCCCGCACGTCTATGTCGCTGAGCGGGCGCCCGCTGGCAAACGTGTAGTCCTGCACGACCTGGTATGGGGCGGTCACGCCGAAAACAACCGCGTCACCGAGCACCTTGGTGCCCCATTGGACGTCGGCGATCGGCGTGGGCCAGCCCGACTGGATACTCACGGCGACCGCCTGGGGCACCGCGGCGATCACGGCTGCCGCGTCGGCCTCCGTGATGCGCGGTCGTTTCTGGATTCGGCGGAACTGCTCGTCGTCGAACAGTCCGATCTGAATCGGCGAGCGGCGAACCTGAAAGCTGTTCTGGCCGATCAGCGCGCCGGCGAGGTTCTCGCTCACGTACGAGTTCATCCCCTGGATGATTGCCACGACCGCGACGAGAAACGTCACCGACACGATGATTCCGAGAAGCGTGAAGAACGACCTGAGCTTGTTCTCGCGAAGCTGCTGGAGAGCGGTGGAGACGACGTCCGCGAACGTCATTTCGCGGACGTCATGAGCTCACTCGTAGCGCAGGGCCTCGACCGGGTCGAGCCGGGACGCGCGGGCGGCGGGCAGCATGCCGAAGACGATGCCTGTGACAGCGCTCACTCCAAGTGCCGCGACGATGGCCATCAGCGGCGTTGACGCCGGAACCGGCGTGAATCTGTTGATGAGGAAGGCGACCAGGGACCCCAGTGCGAGGCCGATGGACGCGCCGATGCAGGTCAACGTAGCGGCCTCCACCAGAAACTGCCAGAGAATCGTCTTGCGCGTCGCGCCGAGGGCCTTGCGCACTCCAATCTCGCGCGTGCGCTCGGTGACGCTGATCATCATGATGGCGACTACACCCACGCCACCTACCATCAGACCGACTGCGGAAAGCGCGATCATGATGATGAAGAACACTCCGAAAAATCCGTCGTAGATCGCCATCAGCCCGTCGGACGTGATGATGGCGAAGTTGTCGGGCGCGCTCGGGCGAAGCCCCCGCTGTCCGCGGATGAGCGCGGTGACCGCATCGATCGCCTGATCGCGCGGCACCCAGTTCTGCGGTTTGATCGTGAGATCCAGCCGCCGAAGGAGGAACCCGAGGTGCCTCCGTCCCGCCTCGAGCGGAATCATCGCCCTGGGATCGTTTCCGGCAGAGGACGAGCTCGGCTTGCCGAGGAAGCTGCCGACGTTGTGATAGAGCCCGATGACCCTGAACGGCTTGCCGTCGATCTCGATGTTCTTGTCGAGCGGATCGGAATTCTTGAACAGCCTCTCCGCCATCCTGTCGTTGATCACGACGACGTTCGCGCCGGTGGTGTTCTCGGCGTAGGTGAAGTCCCGGCCCTCGACGATGTCGCCACCGTCTGCCGAAAGCCATCCCGCGCTGAAGCCGTCGAGGCCCGCCCGCGCGATCTCCTTGTCCTTGTACTTGAACTTGGCGCCAGCGCCGATGTGGCTGGTGACCGCCGCGACCTCGGGAAGCCTGGCTATGTGGTCCGCTTCATTGAGCGTGATCGGCGGGTTGCGCCGCCACGGGCACGTCTCGTCGGTGCCGTCGCAGATCGTGGCGAGGCTGACGGGCCGGCGGAACATGAAGAAGCTCGTCGGGCCCGCCGACTCCAGATCCTTCGCCACGCTGGCGTTGATGCCGTGAACGGCGGCAGACAGAGTCACGACAACAAAAACTCCGACTGCGACGCCGAGAATCGTGAGTGCGGCGCGCACCTTGTTCGACCTGATGGCGTCGAACGCGATGCCGATTCCCTCGGTTACGTTGAACAGCCACGCAGAAAGATTCATTACTCGGACCTCAAAGCGAGGATCGGGTCGAGCCTCGACGCGCGGCTCGCGGGATAAATACCCGAGATGATTCCCACTCCAGTGCCGACGAGAACCCCGGCGATGATGGACCAGGGCGCAACCGTGGCCGGCAACGGCGACACCGCGGCGATCACCTGCGCGAGCAGAATACCGCTGGCGATTCCGATCGCCGCTCCGACGGTGCTCAGCGTCGCCGCCTCGACCAGGAATTGCGACATGATGTCGCGCCTGCGGGCGCCGAGCGCCTTGCGGATGCCGATCTCTCGCGTGCGTTCGGCCACCGCGACGAGCATGATGTTCATAATGACGATCGCACCGACGACGAGGCCGATCGCCGGCAGCACTACGCCGGCGATGACGAGCTTGCTCTTGATGTTCGTCCAGAAGCTGAGCGCCGACTCCGAAGTCTCGATGGTGAAGTTGTCAGGCTGCGATGGACGCAGATGGCGGCGGCCGCGCATCACCTGGCGGATCGTCTCCTGAATCTCGGTCATGTCGGCGTCGCCGGTCGCCTTGATCTTCACGCCGTCTATCACGAGAGGCCGGTTGACGACGTGACGCAGCGGGGAGCGGTACGGCGCGATCACGAAACGGTCCATGGACAGGCCAAAGATGCTGCCCTGCGATTCGGCGACTCCGATGACGGTGTATGGAAGCCCCGCGACCTTGAGCTGCCTGTTGAGCGGATCGAGCTTGGGGAAGAAGCGCGTGGCGATCTCCTGCCCGATGACGACGACCGGCGTTCCCATCGCCATCTCCTGCTGCGAGATGACCCGTCCCCGCTCGATATTCATCTCGCGGATCTTGAAGTAGTCGCCCTCGACCGCGCTCGCCTGAAGCATTGTCGGCTTGGACCACCGCGATGCGATCGGCACGTTGTCGTATCCTTCGGCCGACCACAGTGTGCCAGGCGGAAGCGCCTGCACTACCGGCTCGACGTCAGTGATGAGAACGCGCGGCCAGCGCTGCATCGCGCGCCACTGCGCTTCGCTCATGTCGCCGCCGATCTCCGGCAGCTGCCTGAGCGTCATCGTGTTAACGCCGACGAGCTTGCCAACGAAGTCGTGCTCCATGTAGCTGCTCATTCCCTCGACGATGGACACGACCGCAATCAGGAACATCACTCCGATCGTGACGCCGAGCAGCGTGAAGAAGCTCTTGAGCTTCTGCACGCGGATCTGCGCCAGTGCGAGGCGCACCGCGTCGAGGAAAGGCATTCGTCTACTTGTGGACGGAAGACGGGCCGGCCGTCTGCATTCTCGCGGCGAACCGCTCGCGGCGATCGTCGCTCTCGATCATTCCGTCGCGGAGCACGATGACGCGGCGCGCGTGCGCGGCGATGTCGGGCTCGTGCGTGACCATGATCACCGTCTGCCCGGAGGTTGCGAGGTCCTCGAACACCTTCATGATCTCCTCGGACGTCGCGGAGTCGAGGTTTCCCGTCGGCTCGTCGGCGAGGAGAATGGACGGATTGTTCACCAGTGCCCGCGCGATTGCGACGCGCTGCTTTTGTCCGCCGGACAGCTCGTTGGGCCGGTGGTTGATGCGATCCCCGAGCTGCACTCGCTCGAGCGCAGCCGTCGCGCGCTTGCGGCGCTCGTCCGACGGCACGCCCGCGTACACCAGCGGAAGCTCCACGTTGTGCAGTGCCGTAGCGCGCGGCAGAAGGTTGAACGTCTGAAAGACGAACCCGATCTCGCGATTTCTGACGCGCGCCAGCTCGTCGTCGGCCATGGACGACACGAGAATGCCGCCCAGCCAGTATTCACCGGCATCCGGAGTGTCCAGGCAGCCGATGAGGTTCATCAACGTGGACTTGCCCGATCCCGACGGCCCCATGATGGCGACGTACTCGTTGCGCCGGATGGCGACGTCCACTCCGCGGAGCGCCCGCACGATCTCACCGCCCATGTCGTACTCGCGCTTGAGCCCGCGGGTGACGATCATCCAATCCTTGTCGGGCGCCTGCCCGGCCTGCAGCATCACGATCTGCCTTTCGGCCGTGATGCTGACAGGCGTCTCTTCAGTAGTCTGCATTACGATTTCCTGGCCTCTGCCTTTTTCTTGTCGTCCGTCGCGCTGCTCTTGACGCGGCTTCCGTCCTTCAGCTCGCGGATCGCCTGGTAGGTTCCGCCAACGATCTTGTCCTTCTCCTTGAGTCCGGAGACGACCTCGAAATACTTCTCGCCGGCTATACCAACCTTTACGGGCCGGAAGGTCACTTTGTTGTCCGCTCCGACCACGAACACGCCTTCCACGTCCCGCTTTCCGACCTGCTTGGCCGGAGCAGACTTGGCCAGCGTAACGGCGCCGCTGTCGCGCTTCGCCAGCGAATCCTCACGCACCGTGAGCGCGATGATCGGAATGGACAGAACGTTGGTGCGGGTGTCGGTGACGATCTTGGCCGTCGCCGAGAAATCCGGGCGCGTCGTCGGAAGGGCGTTCAGAAGCTGAATCGTCACCTCGTAGTCTATCGCCTGGTCCGCCGGGTTCGCCCCGGCGCTCGCGCCGGCGCCCTTGATGGAGCTGTTGGAGATCTCCGAGACGCGGCCGACGAACGTCGTGTCGGGGAACGCATCTATCTGTACGATGGCCGAGTCACCGATGGTGATTCGCGACACGTCGGTCTCGTCAACCTTGACCTTGGTCTCGAGCAGGCTCATGTCGCTGATCGTCAGAAGCGTTGCCGCATCCTTGTTAAGCGTTCCCATGATCGCCGTCTCGCCTTCGCGCACGTTGAGACGCGTGACACGTCCCGCCATCGGCGCGAAAATGGTCGTCTTGGCGAGCAGGCTCTGCGCGTCACGCAGCGACGCCTGTGACTGCGCGATGCCGTTGTTCGCCGACTCGAGCTGCGCCGCCGAAACCTCGACCTGCGTCTTCAACTGCTCCACCTGCTCGTCGGAGACGAGGGTCGGGTTGGCCTTCTTCAGCTCGAGGAGGCGGTTGTAGTTGCGCTGGGCCTGCGCGAGGCTCGGGCGCGCGGTCGCTGACTGCGAGCGCGCGCTGGCGACTGCCGCCGCGGCACGCTCGGCAGCCGCGCGATACTGTGAGGGATCGATCTCGAGGAGGAACTGGCCCTTCTTGACGAGATCTCCTTCCTTCACCGAGAGGCGGACGATGCGGCCGGTGATATCCGACGCGAGGTCCACCTTCGTATGCGGCTGGACCTGTCCGCTGGCCGTCACCGACGCGACGAGATCACGCCGCTCGACGGGCTCGATCCGCACCTCGATCGCCTTGTTCCGTCCCTTTGCGGCGCTCAGCACTCCGACCAGTACGATCGCGAGAACGATTGCGCCGCCGACTCCCCATTTCGTACGCTTGGACATTTGTGATTCCCGTTATCTGAGTGGACGGCCGACGGCGCTTTCCAGCGCGGCGAACGCCTTGTGGTAATCGAAGATCGCGTTGATACGGTCACTCTCGGCGCGCTCGTATGCCGCGCGCGCGTCGGTGACATCCACCAGGTTCACGGCACCACTGCGGTACCGGTCCTGCGTGAACTTGAGCTCCAGCCGTGCCTTCGCCGAATTCTGCGCTTGGAGCGCGGCAGTCTTGGCCGCTGTCGTGAGCGTCAGATAAGCAGCCGTCACGTCCGCGGTGAGGGCAAGCTCGCGTGCCCGCACACTGAATCGCGCGTCGTCGCTCGAGGCTTGCGCCTCCTGCATGCGCTGCTCGCGCGCAAACCCGTCGAAGAGCGGGAGCGAGATCGTCGCCGAGATGGAACGCGGCGAATTCTGGAAGTTTAACGGGAACTGTTTGTTGTCGCTCCGCAGCACGGCTGCCTGCGCGTCGGTGAACACGATCGCCTGGCAAGCGGCCAGAGTGTTCGGAAGATTCAGCGCTGACCGCACCTCCTCCGCGCGAACGCACGACGCCTTCGATGCCAGCGTCTGCGCACTCGCCTGCTGCACGAGGAAGTTCGGGTTGGCGAACGAATATGTGTAGCCCGAGATGCCTGTGTTGATGCTGAGCGTGGGCGAGTACTCGCTTCGGGCGCGCTTGACGTTCAGGTCGGCGACCTTCTCGCGCGAGCGGAGTGCGAGCACAACTGGATTCTCCTGACGCGCCGCGGCCAGCAGGTCGGACAGTGGCAGTGGCGCGCTGAGGGTCGTGAACTGGGTCGTCAGCGTCACGTCGGCCGGCTGCTCCACCCCCATCTGCTGGAACAGGCGCAGCTTCTCGATCTCGATCTGATTGCGGGCCTGAAGCACCTGCACCTGCTGCTGTCCGACAGCCACTTCCGCGCGGGACACGTCGAGCTGAGTTCCGGAGCCGACGAGGGAGCGGGCCTTTGCCAGCACCAGCTGGCTCTGCGCCGCAACGAGCAGCGTGTCCTGCAGCGACGCCCGATCCTGCGCCTGCAGCACTGACAGGTACTGCTGCGTGACGTTGCCGCGCAGCAGCTCGGCGCTGCCCGTTATGTCCGCCTCGACGGCGTCGCGGTTGGCGCGCTGGAGACGCGGCGTGATGAACGTGGCGCGATTCAGCCGGTATCCGATGCCGATCTGATACGACGACTGATTGACGTCGGAGCTGGCGCCGAGGCTCGTCCCGCCGAAGATCTGGCGGCCGCCCTGCTGGCGCTGCGCATTGAGGCTCGCGTCGGCGCTCGGCAGCAACTGCCCCTGAGCCGAGCGGACCGCGGCGTCAGCCGTGCGGCGGTTGTTGATCGTCGCGAGGTGAGCCGGATTGTTGCGCCGGGCGAGATTGATCGCTTCTTCGAGTGACAGCGTCGCACGCTGGGCCGCCGGCCGCGGCGCAGCGGACTGCGCGGCCAGAGCGCCTGGCGCGAGAAGAGCGATTATGAGGCACAAACGCATTTGCATTGGTTGGGTGCGGGGTGGAGTCAGGTCAACGTACGGCGGATGCATCGAGCGGGTTTCAGCATGTCGTCTCACTCGGCGAGAGCAGGCGCGAGGAAGATCCGATCGCTGATCCTGGACCTGATTCGCTCGTAGAGTACGCGCCCCTTTTCGGCCGACGCGAGCGAAGGTCGGCCGATCGAGCCGGCGCTGTTGCCCGGAACCCTCAAAGTACCGCGCCGGTAACGCCGCAGCTCCTCGCGCGACATCATATAGTCGCGAGCGAGATCGAGGTGTACCATCTCCGGAGCGAGGTGAAGCATGATCGAGGTATCCACCTCGTCACCGTGCATCGCCTCCGTCTGGCCATCGAGAAGCTCGGAAAGATTTACGGCGAAAATGTCCACGACCCGGACCCGTGCCCCGGCCGTGATCACTGTCGCCAGCGCCTCCTGATGGGGATCGTGTCCGTGCGCCGTGAGAAGTATGAATTCCTTGAACCCTGTCGCTTCCCATGAATCGAGCAGATCGTTGAGAGTGCGATGCAGAGTCTTTTTTCTTACGGAAGCGTTGCCGATGAAGCCGCGCTCGGTGTCCACGTTCACGCCGTACTCAACCGTGGGCGCGCGTAGCACGCCAAACTCGGCCGACAGGTCGTCGGCAAGCCGCTCGGCGATGATCGTCGCCGTTCCGAGGGGCAGGTGAGGCCCGTGCTGCTCGCAAGTCCCGACAGGTATGATCAGACGTGGATCTTCGGCGATCGCCGCCTCGATCTGCATCGGGATCAGCTCCTTGATGCGAAGCGGTGCGTTCTGTGGCAGCGGGACGATGGGAGCGTGAGGAGCGGGCCTGGGCGGAGTGTCGTCCACGGCGCGGGATGGGAGCGGTGAATGGCGGTTCATTCGCGGAGTGGGGCTATTAGGATCGTGAGGGGTCGGTGGACGGAGCGCCTCGCGCTTGCCGTCGCGGGTGCTGTCATTCTGCTGCTCGCGTTGTGGCTGCGGAATCCACTCATACCTTATGGTGGCGGTTCCCCTCGCGCCAGCGATTTCTCCAGCGATTCGGGACGAGCTGACGACGCTGCGCGGAGGCGCGCGGACGCAATTCAATCTGTCACCGCCGAGGTCGTTTCCACACAGCCGCGGCTCGCGAGTATCGCCGCACTCGCGCTGGAAGCTCCCGCGGACCCGGAAAGCGCTTTCGCCGCGGTCAGGAAGCTTCCCGATGCTCCGGACGTCGGAGTGATCGTGATAGATGGTGGCGATCCCCTTGCCTGGGCGGGGCAGCTGCGCGTGACCCCGGCGGATACCGGACCCGGAACCTCCGCCGCATTCTCGCCCTTCTACACCACTCTGCAGGTCGTCACCGAGAAGGGAAAACGACGCGCGATCGCCACATCGCTAATCCACGCCGAGCCGCCGTCGGATCGCGTGGCGACAGCCCTCGATTCTCGCGTCTCCGGGCGAAAGCTCGTCGAATCCTTCCGGTTCGCGCCGGCGTCGGACAGCCCGGAAGGGGAGCTGATAACCGGAGCGGGCGGGAACCCGCTGATGCGCGTGGACGCAACTCCGCTCTCCGCCGAAATGGTTCGATTCGACAAAACCGCCGCCGCCCGCGGGCGTGGCACGGTCCTCGTCGGGCTCGCGCTTCTCATCCTGATGGCTCTTGGCTGGTCGGACCGGAGATCGCTTGGATCCCGCCTCTTCACCCTCGCCATCGCCCTCGCCGCTATCGCGCTGATCCCGTGGAACAACTTCTCCAACTTCGCGCGAATCTTCGATCCTGCCTATTTCTACTCGGTGCTGGCGGGACCGCTCACGGCCAACGCCGGAGCGTTCGCGATGTCCGGGTCACTGGCCGCTCTCGCTGTGATGGCCCTCATCCGCGCGCGCCGCACGCGCATGAATCGCGCGATCGCCGGCGCAGGGGCGATTGCGATGCTCGTCAGCGGACTCGTCATCGCGCGGAGCGCGGCATCGGGCATCGCGCTGCCGCTCATCGGTTCGACGTCTTCACTATGGATCACGTGGGAAATTCCGCTGTTCCTCACGCTGTTCGCATTCTGGCTTGCGGCGACATGGCTGGGAAAAATCGCAACCGGCAGGCGGCCCATGGTGCAGCTGAGGACCGGCGTGCTGGTGGCGATCTTTGCCGGCGCCACCGCCACATTTCTCGTCTGGACGACGACGACCGAGCAACGGCTCCAGCTTGCAATGCGCGATGTCGAGGGCCTCCAGAAAGTGGATGCCGATGCGGCTGTGCTCCTCGGCAGGTTCGGCGCGCAGCTCTCGACCTATGACAGTCCAGGCACACGTGCCGACGTGCTCAAGCGATACGCGATTTCGGATCTTGCCCCGGCCGAGGTACAGGTTTCGCTTGGTACGTGGAAAGCGGACGGATCTCAGGTGACACGGCTCGACCTCGCGCCGCTGACCTTCGACTCGGTTGCCCTTGGCGCCCTCGTAAAAGAGGCGATCGGCGCTGGACAACCGATCATCCGGCAGACACTCGGGCCCATCGGCCGCCAGGTGATGCTTGCCGTGCCGCATCGCGAGGGAGGGGCGACGGCGGCGGTCGCGTCGCCGCGGACGCGTCTCATTGCGCAGGATCCATATGCGACTCTGCTCGGGTTCGTGCAGCCGGATCAGACGGAGCCGCCGTACACCTTGACGCTCGCTGACGTCACTCCCGGAACCGCGGCCGGGACGGGCACGATGACGTGGCGCCGGCTCGGGAATGAGTGGCATGGCGACGAACTCATCGCCACATCCGAGGGAACCGCACGCGCACATGTCGAGGTCGACATTCGATCGTGGCCGACGCGCCTCGTGCGCGCGTGTCTCATCGTGATTCTCGACATTGCCGTAGCCGGATTGCTGTGGGCACTGGGGGCCATGGCGGAGGGCGGATTCTTCCGCTGGGTGAGACGGCGCGCGTCGGCGTGGTTGCGCAGTTATCGGGGCCGCCTTACGCTTGCACTATTCATGTTCTTCGTCGTGCCGGCGGTGTCGTTCGCGGCATGGGCATACGAGCGCCTTCAGGGTTATGATCTCGACGCCCGTCAGCTCGTGGTGCGCGAGACGCTCGAAGCGGCGGCGCGCGATCATCCCGCAGCGCCGGAAAAAAGCCACGCCGCCGGGAGCACGCCTCTCTTTCTGTACTCGAATGCGCTGCTTACGGCGAGCAGCGACTCACTCTACGAGATGATCGCGCCCGCCGGACGCACGCTTCCGCGCGGAGTCCAGTTGAGCATTGCCGACGGCGGCGAGCTCACGGCGACCTGGCGTCAGGCGATCGGAACCTCGATGATCTCCTGGGGATACAGGGCGGCATCGGACTCGGTTCACGGCAGCTACGTCCTCGCGGCTCCCGCGCGGCGCGATGAGATCGTGCTCGACCGCCGGCGCCGCGACCTCACTTTGCTCGTCCTCTTCGCCACCGCGGTCGGTGCGATCGCCGCATTCTGGCTGAGCGGCATCGCGGCCAGAGTTCTGGCGCGCGACCTCGAGCTGAGCCGCATCGAAGTCGGCCGCGCGGAGCGGGTTCTGGCCTGGGGAGAGATGGCGCGGCAGGTCGCACACGAGATCAAGAATCCGCTCACGCCGATCAGACTCGGCGTTCAGCATTTGCGCCGGGCGCGCGCGGACGCACGGATTGATTTCGATCGCGTGCTCGACGAGAACGTCACGCGGATTCTCGCGGAGATTGACCGACTCGATGAGATCGCGCGAGCGTTCAGCCGGTACGGCACGGCGCCGAGCGAGCTGCCCGCTGCCGCACCGGTTGACGTCGCCGCCATATTACGCGATGTGGTTGGACTGGAGAAAATCGGAATTGGCGGGGTGTCGTGGACGCTGCACGGCGCGGAGGGCAGCGTGCTCGCGCAGGCCCGCGCGGATGAGATGCGTGACGTTCTGCTCAACGTTTTCGAGAACGCGCGGCTGGCGCGCGCCCGCAAAGTCGTCGTCAGCCTTTTCCGGCTCGACAAGGTGGTGCGGATAGTGATCGAGGACGATGGCGCCGGCATCGCGCGGGCCGCGCTGCCGCGCGTCTTCGAGCCGCATTTCTCGACGCGCACCACAGGCAGCGGACTTGGCCTCGCGATAAGCAGGCGCCTTCTCGAGTCGTGGGGCGGAACGATCGATCTCTCGAGCGAGGAAGGGCAGGGTGCGCGTGTCATCATCACCCTTCACCCGGTGCCCGCTTGAGCGCTCCCCGACGCACTCCCGCCGAGCCTCTCAAGACGTCGGAGCTCCCGTCTCACATAGCGGGATGGCAGCTCCCACCCGGATGGTCCTGGGGAGCCGAGGGACTTCTTGGCGACGAACGTCATTACCAGCAGGTAAGCGATGGGCTGGGCCGTTCCCTGTCGCTGGTAACCGCGCCGAATCCGGCGCATCACGGATGGCTGTTCAGCGAGGCAAGAAGCCTCGCGCATCGGAGCCACCCGGCGATTCCGACGACGTATCACTACTGGGTCGCCGAGCGCGATTCGCGGCGCGGGCCGGGATACCTGAGGCGGTGGATTACCGGCGAGACTGTCCGCGCTCACCTGCAGCGGCTGGGAACGGCGGAGATACCCTATGTGCTGCAGGTGCTTCGCGGCGCCGGCTCGACGCTCTCGTATCTGCACGACAATGGCTCGGCGCATGGAGCTCTGAGCGTGGATACCGTGTGGGTTGCGCCTACTGGCCGGCTGTGGATGCTCGAATGGCAATGGGCCGTCCCGCGAGAAGACATCCCGCCAGGCATGCGACCGCTCCTTCGGGGTGGAACCGCGCGGTCCCGGCGTCCGCTCATCGCGATGCCTCCGGAATGGACAGACGCCGACTGGATTCCAACTCCGGCGAGCGACCAATGGCAGCTCGCGGCGATCTGCTTCCGGGCGCTGACTGGAGAGGATCCTCCACCTGGCGACGTGCCTCCGGTGAGCCTGCTTCGTCCGGAGTGTCCGGCGGTCATCGCGAGCGCGATCGACCGCGCCCTGTCAGCCGATGTCGCGCAGAGATTTCCGTCCATGTCGTCTTTCCTCAGGGTAGCGGACACGGGGTTCGCGAGTCGCGGCGGCATCGTGCCGGTGCGAGACGCCGACGCACCATCGGCCGGCGTCTCGGAGGAGACGCGCATCCGGCGCGCGCTCGCCGATGACTACGAAGTGCTGTCGCCGCTGGGCTCGGGGAGCTTCGGCCGCGTGTGGCGTGCGCGCGATCTGTCGCTCGAGCGTGAGGTGGCGCTCAAGGTTCTTCATCCGCGGGTCGCCGCGGACGCGCGCGCCGTCGCGGCGTTCTGGAGCGAGGCCAAGCTTGCCGCGCAGCTTGCCCATCCCGCAATCGTTCCGATCTACGACTGGGACAGCAGAGGCGGCCTCTCGTGGTACACGATGGAGCTCGCCGACGAGGGATCAGTGGCGAGTCTCATTGAGCGCGACGGCCCGCGTACGCTCGACGAGATCTCATCGCAGGTCGAGCTGCTGCTGGACGGGCTTGCCGCGGCGCATGCGGTGGGAATCGTGCACCGCGACCTCAAGCCGGAGAACATTCTCATAGACCGGTACGGGCGCTGGCGGATGACGGATTTCGGAATCGCCAATGCGACGGGTGAGGACGTGACAGGGAATACCGGCACGCCGGCATTCGCCGCTCCGGAGCAGCTTCTCGGAGAGCCTTACGGCTCATCGGTGGATCGTTTCGCGTTGTCTGCGATAGTGGCGTTCGCGCTTAGCGGGCAGCCCCCGTTCGGTGACGGCGATGGGAAGGTGATACTCGCGCGTCAGCTTGCCGGGACGATCGACCTGACTCCGTTCTCGCCGCCCGTCGCGGAATGGATCGCGCGCGGTCTCGCGCCGAATGCAGACGATCGCTTTACCGACGCGGCAGACATGAAGGGAGCGTGGCGCTCTGCAGTTCGTGCAGCGAAGCGACGCGAGCGGGCTACGTGGTGGCGACGAAGCACCAGCCGCGACCGGCATTGACGAGCGACGGTGCCGCATTGAATGCAGGGTTGTCACGGGGTGCCACAACACGTGCAGATGCAGAATGCTGGCTCCGAATTTGCAAGCCGAAGCCAACGCTACTTAGTCGGGATGGACGGCTCATTCGACGCGGCGGCAGTCATATGTTTACAGAGCGTGAAAACAGTATGTGTCTAGCGTGATTCCGCTCTGCGAACGGCTGGCGCGCCGGGAAAAATCTGCTAAGTTTTGCCGGAGTTTGCACCATTCATTGGTGTTGCGGGCTCACCGGTATACATCCTGCCTAACGTCAATCGCGATAACGATGTCCCGGTTCTAGTAGCTGTATCCACCATTCGAAAGAGGTAATTCATATGTTGAGAAGAAGTTGGACCGTCTGTGCAATGACGGCCTTGCTCTTCGGCGGAACGGCCGCGGCGCAGCAGCCGGGTACGCTGTTGTTGGGCGGCTTTGGGCAGTATACCAAGTTCGACGACGCGTTGAAGCTCGACAAGGTGTTCGGTGTCGGCGGACGGGTCGGCGCCTACTTCGCTCCCAACTGGAATCTCGAAGCCGAGAATTCCTGGAACAAGCCGGAGCAGACCGGGGCGGGCCAGGCCGCCGGAAGCAAGATCTGGTACGGCCCGGTCTCGGCGCGCATTCGCTACAGCTTCCCGTTTGCTGGCCTCGCCGCCTTCCACCTCGGTGCCGGTGGCGTGATCACGTCGTACGCTGGCTATGAGCCGGATGTGCCGGCCGGAACGGAGCTGCGCGATATCAAGTCGAACCGCCGTGGCTACAACTACGGCGTCGAGGGCAACGTCGGCTTCAGCGTGGGAGTTGGAGCTGTCTCGCTCCGCGTTGATGGCATCGCCGACTACATGCCGAACGGCGGCAGCATTGGCGGAACGGGCGGCGCGGTGTACGAGTCGCACACCAACCTCCGTGCGCAGGCCGGACTGGAGTTCCGTCCTGACATCTCGGCGCTCTTCGCCGGTACGGCCGAGAACGCCAGCCTGGCTCCGTGGGCCCCGTACGCCTGGTGGGACGAGCTCGGTGCAACCGAGTGGGCCCTGCCCGGAACGCTCGAGGTCGGCGGCTTCGGCCAGTACACGCACTTCGACGACAACGCCCCCGGCCATCCGAAGGATGGAATCGGATACGGCGCGCGCCTTGGTGTGTTCCTGAGCGATCCGCACTGGGAGCTCGAGGGTGAAGGCCAGACGTCGCCTGATCTCGATCGCGATCCGCCCGCTGCGAAGGGTTACAACAACAACCCGGTCACGTACACGTCATTCGCGCTTCGCATGAACTACAACATCCCGATCATGGCGAAGTCGCAGTTCATCATTGGCGCCGGCGCAGTCCGCAGCAACTACAGCGCTGAGACGACGAACACTAATCGCCAGTTCACGTTCAACTACGGTGTCTCCGGCCTCGCCGGCCTGCGCTTCGGCGTCACGAACCGCGTCGCCCTGCGTGTCGACGGTATTGTCGATTACCACAAGGACACCAAGAACCTCAACCTGATCGGTCGCGGTGGACTGTCGCTGCTCTTCGGCGGGGCCCGTCGTGAAGTCATGTGCACCTACGCTGGCCTGGAGAACATCATTGCGTCCAGCCCGTCGTGCGTCGCTCCGCCGCCGCCGCCGCCGCCGGTCGCCATGTGCGCATACCCGGGTCTTGCCGGAATCACCGCTACGGATCCTGCCTGCGTCGCTCCGGCCGAAGTTGTTGTTGTGGTCGTCGATACGGCCGCGATCACCGGCCCGATCTACTTCGACTTCGACAAG
>JAUSJA010000004.1 GCA_030647905.1 Gemmatimonadaceae bacterium
TTTGGACTCCCAGGCAATTCGTCGACCGATATCTGCTCGCGCGCTGACAGCTAACAAACGATTGCAGCAGTCAGCCGGTCTATCGTATGCGCGCTTCGCGCGCTTTTATTTGATTCGGCTGCAGCTGAATCGTAGGCGTTATGCTGATGTGACAAGCATGCGCGGACGGCATAGATTTCGGTCATGATCGCAAGCGCCCTTACCCGCACCGACGTTCACGTCCGCCTGGCCGCCGCGCAGGCTGAGATCCTCAGCTTGGGTGTGCGGCGTTTGGCGCTGTTCGGCTCCGTCCAGCGCAACACGGCGCGCCCGGACAGTGACGTCGACGTGCTCGTCGAATTCCGCTCAGGCGAGAAGACCTATAAGCACTTCTTTGCGCTCGGTGAACTGCTGGAGCGGCTCCTCGACCGACGGGTGGAACTCGTTACGCCGGAGTCACTCTCGCCTTTTCTGCAACGTAAGATTCTCGCGGAAGCGACGGATGTCATTAGAGCCGCTTGAGTATCTTCGGCATATGCTGGCCGAGGCCGAGTACCTCCAGGCCGCGAGTGCGGGCCTGTCCCGCGAACAGTTTCAGAACGACGCGACGCTCAGGCGCGCGGTCGTTCGAAGCCTTGAGATCATTGGCGAGGCCGCAAAGAAGGTCCCGGGTGATCTTCGTGCGCGACATCCCGACGTCGAGTGGCGTGCCATGGCGGGCATGCGCAATCGGTTGATTCATGACTATTTCGGCGTGGATTATGAGCTCGTCTGGAACGTCGTGCAACAGGATATTCCTACTCTTCGAGAGCAAGTACGTCGCATCTTGGACACAGCATAACCAGCGCTTGCTGCTGGCGAACGCCTGAGTACGGTGTAGCGACCGCGGGGCGTTCACTCGATCGCAAGATGAATGACCGCGAACGCCCCGCTCGCATCTGCGCATGCGTTCGCAGCAGAAGCGCAGTCCGTTATGCCTACACCAAGTGCCTCTTGTCCTTCGAAGCACGGGGTGTAACCTTAAAAGTATGACTCGCCCGGCCTTGTTCGACGAAATCTTGGACCTGCCTCCAGAAGACAGACTCCAGCTCGTAGAGAAAATTTGGGATAGCCTCGCAGTGTCAGCCGAGAGTGTTCCGGTGCCTCATTGGCATCAGGCCGAGCTCGATGACCGTCTCAACGATCCTCGTGAAAAAGCCACCAGTAGTTGGGAAGAAGTCCAAGCCCGCCTTCGTCAGCCAAAGCGTTGAGCCGAACGCTCGCGTTTACTCCGCGAGCTAGTGCCGATATAGAAGAGGCGTACGCATGGTACGAGACCAGGCGTGTAGGACTTGGGACTGAGTTTCAGAGCGAACTATCGCGCATGTTTCATCTTCTCGAAACAATGCCGGAAGCGGGTCCGGTTGTACATGCCAATCTCCGTCGTCTTCTTATGAGGCGCTTTCCGTTTGTCTTGTATTACAGGCTAACGGATTCAGCAATCGAAATCCGTGGATGTTTGCACCAGCGAAGGGATCCGCGCCTCGGGATACGTCGCGCGTGAGGCATAACAAACGTTGCTGCAGTCAATCACTTTATGGAAGCGCGCTGCGCGCGCAATTATTTAGATGTGCTTGCAGCAGAACTTGAGCGTTAGGCGTACACACAACCATCCATGTCGGCAAAATCAACAAACTTTGGCTCGTGCGCGCTGTGCGGGCATCGTGCGACGAAGTCGGCGATGATGGCGCACGTGGAGACGTGCGTCGCGCCGCACGACAAAGTCGGTCCGTCGCAGCCGCTGGTCGCCCTTCGTTTCGACGCAATGGGCGAGCCGCGCTACTGGTTGATCATCGAGGCCAAGGCGGACACGCAATTGCGCCACGTGGACGCCCTGCTGCGCCAGCTGTGGCTGGAATGCTGTGGACACATGAGCGCGTTCCGCGTCGGACGCCGCGAACTGGCGATGACCACTGGCGCCGCCCTAGCGTTCGCTCGTGCAGGTGCCAAAGTGGAGTACGAGTACGATTTCGGAAGCACGACGGCTTTGACCGGCGAACTGGTTGGCATGCGGCATGGTTCGATTGGCCGCGCGCCCGTGCGGCTGCTCGCGCGCAACGATCCGCTCGCCTGGCCCTGCGGTGACTGCAAGGCGCCGGCGACAGTGGTGTGTCCATTCTGTATCGATTCCGACAGCGCGCTCTTCTGCGACATGCATGCCGCTGCGCACGAGCACGCTGACGAGGAAGCGTATCTCCCCGTGGTCAATTCACCGCGCATGGGCGTGTGCGGCTACACCGGTTGAGTGCCGGCCGGCGTCTGCGCCGGTGACGCCTAACCAACGTTTGCTGCCGACGAACGCAGGTTCTGTCGGTAGCGAACACGGGGCGCATTCGTTTTGAGCGTTCGCAGCAGAAACGTGGCCGTTCGATGGCGCCGAGCTTCCTCTCATGACTAGCTTTCCGTCGTGTCTCGATATGGCAAAGCGCTGCAGCGCCTCCTCAGTGGGACCGCGGATCAAACGATCCGGTTCGATGAACTCTGTGGCCTCTTGGCCCGCCTCGACTTCGGCGAGCGCCAGCGCGGTGGAAGCCATCGGGTTTTCTTCCAAGACGGTGTCCCCGAGATTCTGAACCTACAGCCGCGCCACGATGGCACGGCCAAACCGTACCAGGTTCGGCAGGTTCGGGATGTTATATTGAAGTATCGACTGGCCGATTCCCTGTTCCGCGAGTCCGACGATGCCTGATTACCGCTACGAAATCATTATCTACTGGAGTGAGCCGGATCAGGCCTTTGTCGCCGAGGTGCCGGAGCTTCCGGGATGCGCCGCCGATGGGCCGACGTACAGCGCGGCCCTCGCCGAGGCCGAAGTCGCAATCCAGCAATGGATCGAGACAGCGCGCGAGCTCGGTCGCGACATCCCCACACCACGCGGGCGACTGCTCTACGCGTAGCGGGTCGGGATCTCGACCCGCAATCGAACGTGCGCTGCTGCAGACAAGCGATCTGAGGATGGCGCCCGCTAACGCGGGCGCTTCTATTTGATCGCTTGCAGCAGAGCTACGGCGTTAGCTGGACCAACCCCGGTCGTCGTAGGAGACAATTCATGTGCAGCTTTCTGAGAAGCATGCGTCAGAGCCGTTCCCACAGGATCTTCCAACATCGCTCCGGCCTAATTCAGCTCGCCATTGCGTGGACCGCCCTTTCCCCCGTTGCGGCGGCTGCGCAAAGAACGGACAACACGTCATTCCGACTGGGAATCGGCACATTTCTCAGTCGCGACCGAGGCTGGAACTACGGGGAGCCAATCGAACTGTTCGCCGCGGTCGTGCGGAAAGCTGGCTCATTCGATGTGGAAGCCGGCGCGTCCTTCTCAAAATCGTTCGTGGGTTTCAGCTACCCTGACGTCTACCCGCGCGCACCAAGCGCTTACCTCGATGGGTTCCGCGGACACCTGGGAATCCGCATCCCTGATGGAACTCACAGCTTTATCAGCGCGCTAGTTGGCGCTGAGTTCGTTCACAATCGCACCGAGCGTGAGCCGCGAACCTCGACCGCCGCGGCAATGGCCGGCGTAGGACTCAATTTCGGCCCGGCAAGGCGCGGTACGCTTGACCTCCGGTATGTCAGCTTTGCGAAACGTCTCGGGTCCTCGCGGGGGATCCTGCCTCTCACGCTCGCATGGCGACTTTGATCTCCTCGCGCCAGTTAACGAACGTTGCAGCTGACAAGCACTTTTCGGATGCGGCTTGCGGGGAGTAATACATACTGTCGCGAACATTTTCGCAGCCGGTATCGACTACACATGGAGAATCTGATGTCAAAAAGATGCGTTCTTGCAGTGGCTTTGGCTGCATCCGCTCTGCCTTCGGTAGCTTCCGCCCAGTTGAGTGTCGGTGCGCGCGTGGGCACGCTTGGGATCGGCGCAGAGGCAGGCTATGGTTTCAATTCACGGTTTGCTTTTCGCGGTGGGTTGGGAATCACCAAGTATCACTACGAAGGTGACTTTTCCGACAAGCAGTTCACGGTTGATACGCCGCCCAGCATCTGGAATATTGGGGTCGAAGTATCGCCATTCAGCAACGCCTTTCACTTGAGTGCAGGTGTGCTGCACCGACCGCAGTTTGACCTGACGGGCACCTTTACAGGATCGACCGACGTCGGCAACAACACCTACAGCGGCACCGTAAGAGTCGTCGGAAACATGAAGAATGAGCGGGAGATCGGTCCATTTCTGGGATTGGGTTTCGGTCGCATGACCAAGCGGGGATTTGGTATGTCCTTCGATCTTGGAGTCGCGCAGCTCGGCGAGGGCAAGATCAACTTCACATCTGCGACCTGCACCGCGTCGAACGGCCAGCCATGTCCGAACCAGTCACAGTTTCAGGCCGACGTTCAGCAGGACGCCGCTGACGCCAACAAGGAAATCGCTACATACCTGAAGTGGCACCCGATCATATCACTGGCTTTCCACTACGGATTCGGGAAGTAATCCGTTTGAGATAAACGTCTCCTCATGCCCGTTCCCGAAGCGGCAGTGGGGATTTGGGGTGTCGCTACAGGTACGCCGAACTGGCAAGCGGTCGCCATCAGATAGATTATTGCGGGGTGGAGTTGACACGGTTCCAGCGTCACATACAGAGTGCAGTCATCCACGGGAACGAAATTCAATCGCGGTCGTGAAAGTATGGCGCGGCTCTGACCGCCGCGATGCGCCGCTGCGGCCGGTCCGGGCGGAGCGATTCGCCCGTCTGTGCGGTTCGCGGCGTGTCCGGTCCGCGGTGCCGCGAGGCGTCGCCTCCC
>JAUSJA010000005.1 GCA_030647905.1 Gemmatimonadaceae bacterium
CTCGCACGCACACCTCAGCGCGCATAAGCTCGACTTCCGACATCCTCGTCCTCTCCACCGACCCAACCCTCGCAAAGAATCGAGTCGATAGGGGACATTTCTATTTTGGAATCAAGGGGACATTATCGGTTTGGTTCAACATCCGATTCAACACGGCCGGTCTCTGCCGTCAGCCCAGACGCTGCACAAAGCTGACTAACAGGCGCCGCAGGTCGTTGTAGGTCACCAGCGCGAACAGGAGCAGTACCACGGTCAGCCCGGCGCGGAGGATGTACTCCCGCGTTCGCAGGCTGAACGCGCTACCCTTGATCCCCTCGAGCACGCCAACGACGATCTGGCCGCCGTCAAGTATCGGAATCGGGAGAAGGTTGAACACGGCCAGGTTAGTGCTGATCAGGGCGATGAGGAAAAAGAGCTGCTCCAAGCCGCCGCGCGCGGCCTGCACAGACGCCTGCGCGATCATTATCGGGCCGCCGAGCTCGCTCGCCGAGACCTTCCGCGTCGCCAGGCCGCGCAGAGCTTCGATAACCGTGCCCGCCATTCGCCAGGTCACGCGCCACCCCGAAGTGACGGCTTCTCCGAGTCCGACCGGACGCGAAATCTGCACAGGAAGAATGCCGATGCGGCCGACTCGCTCAACCCGGCCCGTCGAAGGATTCATCGCCGTGTCAACGGCCGGCGTGACCGACAGCCGCATCCGCTCACCGCCCCGCACGACGTCGAACGCCAGCGGCACACCAGGTGACGCGCTTACTTTCGCAACCAGCTTCTCCCAGTCAACCGACTCTCCGTTGATCGCCACAATGCTGTCGCCGTGCTGAATCCCGGCGATAGCTGCGGGCCGGCCGGCGAACAGCGAATCGGCCGTCGTCGAAAGATATGGGCTCCCGTAGTGAACGAACATTCCCGTCGTCACGACGAGCGCGAGGACGATGTTCATCGTGACACCGGCGAGCAGGACCATCAGTCTCGCCCACAATGGCTTGGACTCGAACCACCTGTCCGGGGGAATCGGCTTCGGCCCGAAGGGCATCATCGCGTCGGGGTCGGCGGGCTGTCCATGCGTCGCAACTTCAGTCACGGCGTTCTCGCTACCGCCCTCGAGAAACGCCGTCGCCTCGTCATCCCTCGACGCCATTCGCACGTAGCCGCCGATCGGCAGCATGGCCAGCACGTACTCCGTCTCGCCGAAGCGCCGCTTCCACAGCGCCTTGCCGAAGCCGATGGAAAAGCGGGGCGTATAAACACCCACCGCTTTCGCGGCCAGAAAGTGTCCCAGCTCGTGCACGAATACGACGAGACCGAACACGAAGATTGGTGCGATGTATGCCAGCATCAGAAAAGCTCCCTTACCTGCCGCCGCGCCGCGGCATCAGCTGCGAGCAGCTCGTCCCGCGTTGTCCCGGGAAGATCTCCCAGGCGCTCGAGTGCCGCGCCGATCGCTCGTGGAATGTCGCCGAAGCCGATCGCGCCCTCGAGAAACAGCGCGACGGCCTGCTCGTTCGCCGCGTTGTACACCGCAGGGGCCGCGCCGCCGCGCCGGCCCGCATCTATACCGAGCTGCAGGGCCGGAAATCGCGCGTAGTCCACGGGCTCGAAAGTGAGCGGCGATACGGTGACAGGATCGAACGTCGGAACTCCGTCATCCCGCGCACGCTCCGGATGCGTCAGCGCGTAAAGCACGGGCAGCTCCATGCTCGGCACGCTCATCTGCGCCACGACGCTTCCGTCCACGAACTCGACGAACGAGTGCACGATGCTCTGCGGATGCACGACCACCTCGATGCGATCGTAAGGCAGACCGAAGAGGAAATGCGCCTCTATCACTTCCAGCGCCTTGTTCGCCAGAGTCGCGCTGTCTATGGTGATCTTGCGTCCCATCGTCCACGTCGGATGCCGGAGGGCATCCTCGAGCGTCGCGGCCGTGAGCTGGTCCTCGCTCCACCCGCGGAACGGTCCGCCCGAAGCGGTGAGAATGATCCGCTTCACGTCGGAGCGAGGGCGGCTCGCGATGCACTGCAGGACGGCGCTGTGCTCGCTGTCTACCGGGACAATTTCGCCTCCCCCGGACCTGCACGCCTCTTCAGCGAGCGCTCCGGCGACTACCAGAGTCTCCTTGTTCGCGAGTGCGACACGCTTCCCCGCCCTGAGCGCGGCAAGCGTCGCGTCAAGCCCGGCCGCGCCGACGATTGCGTTGATGACGATGTCCGTGCCCGGCAAAGTCGAAGCCTCCACGAGACATTCCACTCCGCTATGCCAGTTCGCGTGAAGCGTTTCGCCGCTGTTGACGAGCCCGACGTAACCCGGACGGAACTCCTTCTCCTGCTCAGCGAGCAGCGCCGCATTGCTGTGCGCGGTCAGTGCAGTGACGGCGAACCGATCACGCTGCCTCGAAAGCACGCGAAGCGCGGTCGTCCCGATCGACCCGGTCGAGCCAAGGATCGCAACGCCGCGGCGCGTCATCCCGGAGCCGGAAGAAGCAGATGACCGAGAAGCAGGTACGCTACGGGCAGCACGAACAGCAGGCTGTCGAATCTGTCGAGAATCCCACCGTGACCGGGAAGCAGCCTGGACGAATCCTTCACTCCGGCATCGCGCTTGAGCAGCGACTTGGCGAGATCCCCAACCTGGCCGACCACGCCCACCACCAGTGCGAACAGAAAGATTCCAATCGGCATCAGCGAAAGCTGCGCGAACGGCGTGAGCAGGAAGTGGACGTACAGCCACGCGCCCAGCATCGCAACGGCGAGGCCGCCGACGGCTCCTTCAACCGTTTTGGCCGGACTCACTGACGGCATCAGCTTGTGCCTCCCGAGCATCTTGCCGAACGCATACGCGCCCGTGTCGGTAACCCAGGTCAACGCGATCGGAAACATCACGAGAACCGTTCCCGCGGTAGCGCCCACCGCGTAATCGTGATAGCGCAGCGGATACATGTAGGCGACCAGCGCCGGATACATGATTCCCACCACCGTAACAGACAGCGACACGAGCGGCCTGCGGCTCACGCCGCGCAACCAGATCACGCTGGCGAACAGTCCGAGGAAGACAATCACCGCGACAGTGAGCGTCACGCGATACACGCCGAGGTAGCTGGCGTGAACGAGCAGCGGGATGCACGCAGCGAGAACGATTCCCGCGTTCTCCAGCGGCTCCGCCCCGCGCTCGCGCGCCATGCGGAACAGCTCCCACGCTCCGATCGCCGCTACTGCGCCAAGAGCGGTGGCGAAGATCCATCCGCCGGCATAGATGAGTCCGACCGTCAACGGTGCGCCGACGAGCACAAGAAGGATGCGCTTTGTGAGCTCGGACACGAGCTCAGACTTCCATGATATCTGCTTCTTTTCCCTTCAGAAGTTCGTCGATTTTCGCGATGAAGTCGTCGTGCATCTTCTGCATGTCCTTCTCGGCGTGCTTCACGTCGTCCTCGCTCGTATGGTCGAGCTTCTTGAGCTTCTCGCGCCCTTCCGTACGAGCGTGCCGGATGCCGATGCGCGCTTCCTCGGCGAGCTTGTGCACGACCTTCACGAGCTCCCGCCGCCGCTCCTCGTTCAGCATCGGAATAGGAACGCGGATAGTGCCCCCCTGCGACTGCGGATTGAGTCCGAGGTCGGAGTCGCGAAGCGCCTTTTCGATCGCCTGGACTTGTCCCTTGTCCCACGGCGTCACGGTGAGCAGGCGCGGCTCCGGAGCCGACACGCTCGCCACCTGGTTGAGCGGCATTGACTGGCCGTAGACCTCGACGCGGACAGTGTCGAGGAGGCTCACGGATGCCTTGCCGGTGCGGATCGACGCCAGCTCCCTCCTGGAGCTTTCCAGCGACTTGTCCATCGCCGCGCGCGAATCCCTGATGATCTGTGGAATGGTGCTCATTGAACAATTGTCCCGATGCGCTCGCCGCTGACGGCGCGCGCAATGGCTCCAGGTGTGTTGATGTTCAGAACGATTACCGGAAGCTGGTTCTCCCTGCAGAGTGCGATCGCCGTCTGGTCCATGACGCCGAGCTCCTGGACGATTACGTCGCGATAGCTGATCTCACGAAAGAGAGTCGCCGACGGATCCTTCTTGGGATCGGCAGAATACACGCCATCGACGCTCGTCGCCTTGATTATAACTTGCGACTTGGTCTGGATCGCGCGAAGCGCCGCGGCGGTGTCGGTGGAGAAGTACGGATTGCCCGTGCCGGCGGCGAAGATGCAGACACGCCCCTTGTCAAAATGACGAAGAGCGCGGCGGCGGATGAACGGCTCGGCGATCTGTTCCATGTTGATCGCCGTCATGACGCGGGTCTCGACTCCGGCGCGCTCGAGCACGTCCTGCACCGCGAGCGCGTTGATCACGGTGCCGAGCATGCCCATGTAGTCCCCGCCCACGCGGTCCATGCCGTGGCTCGAGAACTGCGCGCCGCGGACGATGTTGCCGCCGCCTATCACCAGACCGATGCCGGCGCCGAGCTCCACCACCTGCTTGATCTCGCCGGCGATACGCGTCAGCGTTTCGAAGTCGAACCCGAAGCCCTTGCCTCCGGCGAGGGCCTCGCCGGAGATCTTGACAAGTACGCGCGAATACGCCGGCGTGGCCAAGGAGGTCTTACTCCTCGCCCATCTGGAAGCGGACGAATCGGCGGACCTGGATATTCTCGCCGACCTTTGCCGAAGCTTCCTTGACGAGATCGCCGATGGACTTCTTCGGCTCGCGGATCCATGGCTGGTAGAGGAGGCAGTTGTCCTTGTAGTACGCGTCGACTTTCCCCTCGACCATGCGCTGGACGATGTTCTCGGGCTTGCCGCTCGCCTTCGCCTGCTCCTCGGCAATTCTGCGCTCGCTCTCGACCTTCTCGACCGGCACTCCGTCCTTGTCGATCGCGACGGGTGCAGCGCTCGCAATGTGGAGCGCGATCTCCTTCGCCAGGTTCTTGAAGTCATCAGTGCGGGCGACAAAATCCGTCTCGCAGTTCACCTCGACCATCACTCCTACCTTTCCATTGTGGTGGATGTAGCTCGTGATGATGCCCTCGCTCGTCTGCCTGCCTGAGCGCTTGTCGGCCTTGGCGATTCCCTTCACGCGAAGGTACTCGGCCGCCTTGTCCATGTCGCCCTTGTTCTCCTCGAGCGCCTTCTTGCACTCCATCATGCCGGCGCCGGTGCGCTGGCGGAGGGTCATCACATCCTTTGCTGTGAACATCTCTCGATTCCTTATTTATCTCGCGCCGGTGGGGCGCGTGTGTCGTGATCGGTTAAAACAACGCCGCCGGCTGGAAGCCGGCGGCGGGTCTGCCCGCAGGCAGTGGGAAGTTAACCTTCCGAATTCTCGGCGTTAGCTCCGGACTCTCCCGAGACTTCGGGAGCGTCCGTGGTTTCCGCGCTCCCCTCTGCGCTTCCCTCATTCTCTGCGCCTCCCTTCAGCCGGGCCGCGATCGCCTCGGGCTTGGCCCGTCGGCGGCGCGGACGGCGCTTTTTCTTGCGGTCGCCTTCGCCTTCCGGCTCGGCGCCACGGTCGGAGCTGTACGTGTACGACTCCGTCTCTTCCTCTTCCGTACGAATGGGAGCCTCGCGGCGCGCCTCCATGATCGCGTCGGCGATCGCGTGCGCCACGAGCTCGACCGACTTGATCGCGTCGTCGTTGCCGGCGATCGGAACCGTGATCAGATCCGGATCGGCGTTGGTATCCACGAGAGCGATGATCGGAATGCCCAGCTTGTTCGCCTCGGCCACCGCGATCCGCTCCTTCTTGGAGTCGATCACGAACATCAGGCCGGGCAGACGATTCAGGTTCTTGATGCCCGAAAGGTTCTTGGAAAGCTTGTCGCGCTGGCGGCTCATCATGAGCTGCTCTTTCTTCGTGTAGTTCTCGAAGTCTCCGCCCGTCTCGCTGCCGGCCTCGAGATCCTTCAGCTTCCGGACCTGCTTCTTGACCGTCTGGAAGTTGGTGAGGAGTCCACCCAGCCACCGCTCGGTGATGTGCATCGCGCCCGCGCGATCCGCCTCATCCTTTACGATGTTGACGAGCTGACGCTTGGTGCAGACGAAGAGAACGCTCTCTCCGCGCAGGATGACGTTGCGGGCCAGGCTCTTGGCCAGCTCCAGCTGACGAAGCGTCTTCTGGAGATCGATGATGTGGATCCCGTTGCGTTCCGCGAAGATGAAACGGCGCATCTTCGGGTTCCAGCGACGGGTCTGGTGGCCGAAGTGGACTCCGGCGGCAAGCAGCTGATCGAGGTTGGGCTCAGACATTCAGTAAGGGATCCTTTAACGCTTGGAGAACTGGAACTTCTTGCGTGCCTTGGGACGGCCGGGCTTCTTGCGTTCGACCGCGCGGGCGTCGCGGGTCAGAAGTCCGAGGTCACGAAGCTTGCGGCGGTGCGTCTCATCGAGCTTGACGAGGGCACGGGCGACGGCGAGGCGTAGCGCGCCGGCCTGTCCCGTGAGTCCGCCCCCTTCCACGCGGGCCATGATGTCGAAGCGGCCGAGTGTATCGGTCACCGTGAACGGCTGCTGGATCGCGGAGACGTGCGCGGCTCGCGGGAAATAATCGCCGAGCGTACGGCCGTTGACCTGCCACTTGCCCGAGCCGGGCTTGAGGTACAGGCGGCAGACCGCTTCCTTGCGGCGTCCGATGGTGTGCGTGGCGGGACTTTCAGCCATTACTTCGTCTCACTCTTCTTGTTGAGGTCCAGCACCTTCGGCTGCTGGGCAGCGTGGGAGTGCTTGTCGGTTGCAAAAACCCGGAGCTTGCGGCGGAGCGACTGACGGCCAAGCGCCGTCTTCGGCAGCATACCGTATACCGCCTTCTCGATCACGCGCTCGGGATGCTTTTCCAGCATCATGGCGTACGGGGTGAACCGCTCGTGCCCCATGTAGCCGGTGTGATGGAAGTAGCGCTTCTGCTCGCCCTTGCGGCCGGTGACCCGCACCTTCGACGCGTTGATGACGATGACGTTGTCGCCCGTGTCCATGTGCGGCGTGTACATCGGCTTGTGCTTGCCGCGGATGATCTTCGCGACCTCAGTGGCGAGGCGCCCGAGGACCATTCCATCGGCATCCACGACGTACCAGTCGTGCTGGATGTCGGCAGGGGTAGCGCTGTAAGTCTTCATTGAAAGGATAGTCTGATCGTGCATCGAGCCCGCACCGCGAATCTGGTTTATCCGGGGTGCCGGCCGTAGCCGAATGATGGCGAATTGGGACAGCCTTTAAACTTACAGGTCGGAAGGCCAGTACGTCAACACCAGTACGTCAACACACCAGTACGTCAACTGTACGTCAACGGCGGGCTATCAACAGATTGCCGGCTTCGCAAGGCACTCAGAGGCGGGTGAGTGGCTGGCGGCGACGAGACCGCTCGTTGCTAACCGTTTGGCTTCAGCTGCAGCCGAATCACATAGAGCGAGCGAAGCGAGCATACAATAAATCGGCTGTCTGCTGCAAGCGAGGTCATGCCAATGCATCGGAAGCACGCTACAAGTCGTCGGGCCGGAGTCCGGTCCGCTTCGCGATGCGCGCGAGCATGCGCGGTCCGATCTCCTCGCCATCGTGGAACGCGAAAATCGTCGGACCACCCGTCGCGCGCGAGGACCTTGTGGGAGCTCGCCTCGCGCTTGACCACCCACCCGATTCGGAGCAGAGCCGCCAGGACGCGCCGCGCTTTCGCGGCCGGCCACTCGCTCATTCAGTATGCGCCCGCTAATTAGGCGGCGCGGAAATCGAGCGGGAGCAGACTCGGCGCCGGCTCGCCATTCTCCAAGCGGTCAGCGAGGACACGTAGCGCGAGCGCCTGTGCTCTCGCGATCAATTTCGATAGTCAGGAACACGGGGTGAACCTCCGGGATGCGAGTACAATTTCAATCTGCTACGAAGGCTGGTGACGGCATAAACGTCTAAGTTCAGCTGCGAGCGAATTAGATAAAGTGAGCGAAGGGAGCCATCAGTAAATCGCTCGTCTGCTGCAACGCACGTTATACCGCTGGCGGGTTGATCTCGCCTTCATCCAGCAGCTCGAATGCGTTACGATAGTCGTCGAGCGCGAAATGTCTTGCCTCACGGAAGCACAGCCGGCTACTCCCAGTGACATGAAGTTTGAAGTTTCCTCGCTCACCAGCCTTCATTCTGCTGACGACACGATCGCGGAGGACCGTCAATGGAAGTATGAGGACTTGGTCAGCTGATCCCAAAACGAAGATGACAAACGCCCGAGCGTGATCGGCCCATGCCGCCAAGTCGGACGCGCTGACATCATAAAACAGATCCTCGTCCTTCGAGAACGTGATAAACACCGATGTCGCACCGTTTCCTGACAAGCGCCAATCCGGTCGGCGCGGTGCTGCTTGGCTAGTTGGTCCGAGGCGCGCCTCGACCATCCGCTGAACGGCGGCTTTCTCGACCGTGGGATCTCTACTTGGAGTCGTGGGTTGCCACACAGAGCGTGACCTCGGCGATGCGATCCATACAGGGAAGCGTGACTATCAAATGCTCTTTTGTTGCGGTATAACGTTCAAGTTCTGCTGCAAGCACACCTAATAAATTGCGAGCGTAGCGAGCTTCCAATAAAGTGATTGACAGCAGCAACGTTTGTTAGGACGCGGATTGGTAAACTTTAGAACGTAAGAGCCTTGGGAACTTGAGCCTGGATCTCTCGGCAGCGCCTCTCCATTCGTCCGAGGACCATTGTTAGCTGCTCGGCTAAGCGGCGGTCGACCTTATCATCGCCATGCAGCGATACCCACCGCGTAGGATACAGTACATCGAAACGGTATCCATCGCTTGAAGAGTGCCACCCCGCCACGTAGCCGCAAGCAAGAAGTCCGATGATTCCCGTCTTGTCACGCAGCACCTTGGATGCATTGTCGAGAGGGTCAAGACAGTTTTGAAACTGTTTGATCAGGTCAATTGGATTCTCTTGCGGCCGAAGCTCATTGAAATACGTGTCAACATTGACAGCAATGATTCCGCGATACTCTACAATCTCGAGAATTCCAACTGAACGTGATCCAACTGCTTGCCGAGACGCATTTCTGAGGTGTGACCGCAGTGTCTCGGGATTTAGAGACGACACGCGCTTGGCCTCAACGCCAATCTGTTCATCGAAAATAGTTACCTTCGCGTCGGGCGGACCGGGGTGTATTGCGAATCCGCCGAGCGCAAGTAAAGCGGGAACGTACAGCTCGAATTGAATGTTTCTGGCCGGGTCATCGCCGCCACCGGGCACAAGTGCGCCCCGGAGCATTTGTTCGAGTTTGTCCACCGTGAACGGACTGGGCGCTTGGCGACCGTCGACGGCGGCAATCAGGATTAGCATAAACTCCCAAGCCATCCGCTGTACTTCGGCGATCTGGTCCCGAATCGAAACTTCACTGATCGCTACGACACCATTCGCCAAGTCATCAAGGAGTCGCAACGCAAGCGAAAGTCGGCCGCCGTTCGGTATCGCACAGCCGAGTTTGCCGAGCGCGGTTGAACACCATTGTAATCGTGCTCGCGTAAGTCGTTCGCTGGTGGCGGTGGGAGCAGCATTATACGACCAGTTGTGACTTTCCTTTATCATTGCATGTGTTGCGTGCTAACGACTCACGTTATGCGGCGTCAGCATCAATGTGTGGTTAGACCGCTGGCGCACTGGTACGCGATGCCATCCGCGTTGCGAATGCTACATCGACCGGACGCACGAATGCATCGATCGCTCCAACGTACTCAATGACCTGGCGAGAATTCAACGCGATGCGCTGGCCAACTTGCGCATCGAGACTCGGGTGCCGCCGGACGAACTCCGCGGAGGCAACGCCGGCTCGGTGAACGATCGCATGCCGTATGCCCCATATCTCCTCCAGAGTCGACGTGGGCAATGGCAGGTCGCGGACGCCCATCCGCTCGAGACGGTCGCTCCATCGGCGCGGTCCGCCATCATCGACGAACGAACGAGCCCACTTCGAATGCATCTCATGCCGGAGCGCATCTAGGGAGGCCGCGGAGGATACCTCGATGTACGAGGCAGACGGCTCCGCATCGCCGAGCAACGTCGAGTCGATCAGCGAGCATTCCACGAGCACATCGTGCAGAAATGCCTCCGCGAAGGTGACCGCCATAACCACGTTCCATTCACTGAGGAACTCGCTACCCTGAGAGAGTCGGTTGAAGTCCGCGTCGAGACGCGCACTGAGCGCGGTGTCCGCGACGGGTACACCCGACTGCGCGAGACGGCGGATCTCGTCAGCAAAATGCTCGGCGGAACGCACGACGACCAAGACAAGCTGCGCGAGCCGTTTGCTGTTCTCCCAATATCTGCGTCCGGCCGCCGTGTTCGGTGTGCCGGAGGGAGGTTCGGTCAGCCGTGGCATGCGCTCATTGTTGTGGATCGCTCTTGGTTAGGTCATCACGCAAGCGGCGTTCGCGACCAGGCGACCCATAGAAGGTGCCAACGGATGAAGGCAGGTGGGCGGATTTCTCCAAGTGAACCTGAGCGACCTGTGTGGCATCCTCCAGCAGACGGCTCATTGATGGCTCCAACGCATCCATGGCCCTGTTAATCAGACTTAGTGGTCGTGTTTATAAGTACAGTGACGTATAATCGCTTGCATCTTGCATTGTATCGGGATACTGTTGACCTTTCGGCAAGGAGAGGTCATGCCCAGACGCAGCCCGTACACGATTCTGCTGTCCAGGGAGGAATTGGAAC
>JAUSJA010000006.1 GCA_030647905.1 Gemmatimonadaceae bacterium
AAGGAAACGGCCGAGCGCGAAGCCAAAAAAATCACAGCCCTGGCAATCCAGCGTTTTTCCAGCGGGCATTTCAGCGAGCTCATGACCAGTACCGTGGCCCTGCCCAGCGATGATTTGAAAGGCCGCATCATCGGGCGCGAAGGCCGCAACATCCGCGCGTTCGAGCTTGCGACTGGTGTGGACGTGATCATTGACGACACGCCTGACACCGTTGTCGTGTCGTGCTTCGATCCGGTGCGCCGCGAGGTCGCGCGGCTGTCGCTCGAGAAGCTCGTCGCCGACGGGCGCATCCATCCCGGGCGCATCGAGGAAGTCGTCGCCAAGTCGCGCGAGGAAGTGGATGCCGGAATCATCGACACTGGCGAGCGGGCCGCGTACGCCAGCGGCGTGCACGGGCTGCATCAGGAGATCATCAAGCTGATCGGGCGGATGCGGTGGCGCACGAGCTACGGGCAGAACATTCTGAATCACTCGCAGGAAGTGGCGTGGCTCGCCGGCATCATGGCGGCCGAGCTGGGCCTCGACGTGGCAATGGCGCGCCGCGGCGCGCTGCTGCACGACATCGGCAAGGTGCTCACGCACGAGCATGAGGGCACCCACGTGCAGCTCGGCGTGGAGATGGCGACGCGCTACGGCGAGCATCCACTCGTCATCAACTGCATCGCCGCGCACCACGACGACGTTCCGCACGAGAGCGAGATCTCCGTGCTCGTGCAGGCCGCCGATGCGATTTCCGGCTCGCGTCCGGGGGCGCGCCGTGAAGCGTTCGAAACCTACGTCAAGCGTCTCGAGGGACTCGAGCGCATCGCGTCGAGCTATCGCGGCGTCGAGAAGGTGTTCGCCATCCAGGCCGGCCGCGAAGTGCGCGTGATTGTCACGCCGGACGACGTGGACGACGCGCGGATGACGACGCTGAGCGAAGAAATCGCGCGACGCATCGAGGCAGAGCTTCAGTATCCCGGACAGATCAAGATCGTGCTGATCCGCGAGACACGCGCGGTGGACTTTGCGCGCTGAACTCATAGACGGCGTCGCAATCGCGCGCGCTATTCGCCAGGAAACTGCCGAAAAAGCCGCCCGACTGACGGAGCGGGGAATCAGGCCCGGGCTTGCGGTCGTGCTCGTGGGCGAGGACCCGGCAAGCACCGTCTATGTACGATCGAAGGGGAAGGCGTGCGAAGAGGCCGGGATGCACAGCGTGTCCATTCAACTGCCTGCGTCCACGTCCCAGACCGAGCTTTCCAAAGTCGTCAAGGCTCTCAACGCGGATTCGCTGGTTCACGGGATCCTCGTCCAGATGCCGCTGCCGAAGCATCTCGATGCGGACGCGGTCATTCGCGCCATCGATCCGCGCAAGGACGTGGACGGATTCCATCCGGTAAATGTCGGCAAGCTGCTGATTGGAGAGCGCGACGGATTCGTGCCGTGCACCGCCGCGGGAATCCAGGAGATGCTGCGGCGCTCAGGAGTGGACACGAACGGCGCCGACTGCGTGATCGTCGGACGCAGCAATATCGTCGGCAAGCCGATGGCCGCGCTGCTCATGCAGGACGCGGCCGGCGCAAACGGAACGGTCACTGTTTGCCATCGCCACACGCGCGATCTCGCCGCGCACACGAAGCGCGCCGACATACTCATAGTGGCTGCGGGAAGAGCGGGCCTCGTGACGGCGGAGATGATCCGGCCCGGCGCAGTTGTGATAGACGTCGGGATGAATCGCATTCCAGATCCGTCCGTACCGAACGGATATCGCCTCGTCGGTGACGTGGACTTCGCGTCCGTCAGTCAGGTCGCATCGAAGATCACGCCGGTTCCCGGCGGCGTTGGCCCAATGACGATAGCGATGCTTCTCGCGAACACGGTACGAGCCGCATCGGCGTTCGCCAAGGCATGAACTACCGGGGGCGGAACCGGCCGTTCGACATGGGTGTGTCGCCGTATGCGCCCGTCCCGCCTGACGCACCGGGACGTTCACCGGAGACGGCGATCTCGATCAGCGAGCTCAACGACGCGACGAAGACGATAGTCGAGAGTGCATTCGGCAGATTCTGGGTGCGCGGCGAAGTCAGCGACTTCAAGTCATATCGAAGCGGACACTGGTACTTCTGTCTGCGCGATTCGTCCGCGCAGATGTCGTGCGTGGCGTGGGCGAGCGACCAGCGCGGCATCCCGGCGCCACCTGACGATGGAATGCAGGTCATCGCCCAGGTGCAGATGACGCTGTACCCGGCGAAGGGAACGCTTCAGCTGCGCGTCACGCGTATCGAGGCGGCCGGCGACGGGCTCTGGCGCAAGGCAATGCAGCAGACGGTTGACCGGCTCACCGCCGACGGCCTCCTGGCTCCGGAGCGCAAGCGCGCTCTTCCGCGCCACCCGCGGGTTGTCGCCGTGGTCACGAGCACGAGCGGGGCGGCGATCCGTGACATCCTCTCGGTGGTGCAACGTCGGCGGCCCGGAATGCGTGTCGTCGTTTGCGGTGCGGCGGTGCAGGGAGATGGCGCCCCCGCCGAGATTTGCGCCGCCATCGATCGGATCATGCGGTGGGGAGGAGCCGACGTTCTCATCGTCGGGCGCGGCGGCGGGTCTCGCGAGGATCTGTGGGCATTCAACGACGAGCGGGTGGCACGCGCCGTTGCCACCTGCCGCATCCCTGTCATCTCGGCCGTTGGGCACGAGATAGACACTACCGTGTGCGATCTCGTCGCGGATGTTCGTGCGGCGACGCCGTCCGCGGCCGCCGAAACGGCGATTCCCGCGGCCGCCGACATGCTTGCCGCTCTCGTCGCGCAGCGGCGGCGGCTCACCTCCGGTGTGCAGCGCCGCGCCGAGTCCGCCGCGCTCGATCTGCGCGCCATCGCGCGCGACATGCGGCTGGCATCGATTCGCGCTGCGGAGCGCCGCCGCGCGCAGATCGGCGCGACCGCCGGCCGTCTCAATGCACTGAGTCCGCTCGCGACCCTCGAGCGCGGCTATGCGGTCGCGCGAACCATCGACGGCAGGCTCCTGTCATCATTCGCGGAGTTCGGGGTCGGCGATCGTTTCCGCCTGACGCTCCGCGATGGCATCGTCACTGCCCGGACAGAAGAGATCGAATAAGAACCGTTGCCCGTTACCCGTTACCCGTTACCCGTTGCTTCGCCCTTCGGCAGCCGGAGCACGAAGCGACTCCCACGTCCAAGCTCGCTCGTCACATACAGATCGCCACCCAACACGCGGGCAAGCGACCGGCTCACCATCAATCCCAGCCCCGCGCCTCCCCGCACTCTGGTCCTGCTCTGGTCAACCTGCCAGAATCGCTCGAAGATCTTCTCGAGATGCTCGGCGGAGATGCCGATCCCCGAGTCCTCGATGGTTATCGTCGCGCCGTGGTCGGACACGCGGCTGGAAATGGAAACCTCTCCCCGGTCTGTGTAGCGCACCGCATTTCCGAGGAGATTGAACAGGATCTGACGGATCTTCGTAGCGTCGGCAAAAATCGGCGGTCCGTCCTCCGCCCTTACTTCGAACCGGAGCTTCTTCGCGGTCATGAGCGGCTCCGTGACGATGGCAACCTCGCGGACGAGAGCCGCCACATCGACGCTTTCGTTGTCGAGAGTGGCGACCCCCGCCTCGATCCGCACCGATTGAAGAGAATCATCGATCATGTGCGCGAGATGAATTGCGCTCGCCTTGACGCGGTCAAGGTGCGCAGCCTGTTCAGCAGTGACCGGGCCGACCGCGCCTGCGGCCAGGATATCAGCATAACCGATGATTGCATTGAGCGGCGTACGCAACTCGTGAGACATGACCCCGATGAAATTGGATTTGGCCACGCTGGCCGCCTGGACTTCATTGAGCAGTCGCTCGCGTTCCACCTCGGCCGCTTTGCGGTCCGTCGTGTTGACCAGAGTCATTACGATTCCCTCGATCCTGTCGTCGAGCGATCGATAGGGCGATATGCGCACTGTGAACCATCGCCCGTCGCCTGAGCGGACTTCGCTCTCGACGCGCAGGAGCGTGCGCATTACCTCGCGGGCCTCGTCCAGCATGGCGGGATAAAGGAGCCGGTGCGTAAGGTCCGCCAGCGGACGGCCGACGTCCGACTGAAGCACGTTGAACAAGCTGGACACTGCCGGCGTGAAGCGGCGAAGCCTGAGAGTCCTGTCGAGGAAGATCGTCCCGATCTCCGTCGAGTCGATCAGGTTCACCAGGTCGGCGTTGACCTGACCCAGCTCCTCGTTCTTGCTCCGGTACTCCTGGTTGATCGTCTGGAGCTCTTCATTCATCGACTGGAGCTCCTCCCTGCTCGCTTCGAGCTCCTCGTCGGTCGCTCTCTGCTCCTCGTTGATCGACTGGAGCTCTTCGTTCGAAGCCTTGAGCTCCTCGGTCGCAGTTTCGTGCTCCTCGAGCGTGACATTGAGCTGCGATCTGGTCTCTTCCAGCTCGCGCTCGAGCTCTCTCACTGCGTCCGTTCCTCTGGTGCGTAGCTTCGGCGTGCCCGGAACATCCGCCGGTTCATGGCTGGCATCGTCCTGCTCGTCGAACACGATGAGGGCGAACGAATCCGCGCTGGCGCTCCCGCGAACCGGTCGCGCAATCACGTCCACGATGCGCTTCCTTCCGTCAACCGTAATCGCAAGACCGCGTGTCTCCGCGCGTTCTCCGGCAGAGAGCGCTCGCGATAGCAGTGTCCTCAACTTCGGGCGCACACTGCCCGACACCAGGTCGAGTAACTTTCTTGTGGGCTCGCCGCCGCCGAGCTGCAGAAATCGCCCGACTCCGTCCGAGAGGTGGACAATCTCTCCATCTCCGTTCACCACGAGACTGGGCGGCGCATATGCTTCGAGCAGCCTTCTGTGCACCGCGCCGAAGTGCGTGACATTCGCCAGTCGGTCGGATTGTCTGCGTTCTGCTCCGGGATCCCCGAGTGCAGCCTGCACCAGGCGGGGCAGCGACGTCTGCGGTACGTCCAGCGACCGGAAGATCCGATATTTCTTGTCCACGACCGCGAACGTCTTCGACGCATCCTCGATCGATTCCGATGTGCCGAGAAACAGGTTGCCGCCTGGCCGAAGTGCGAAGTGAAAGAGCTCCAATGCCCGGCGTTGTGCGTCGCGCTGGAGGTAGATGAGGAGATTTCTGCAGGTGATGAGATCGAGCCTCAGAAAGGGCGGATCCCTCAGCAGATTGTGCGTGGCGTACACGACCTTTTCGCGGACGATCTTTCTCACCCTGTACCCGCCAGGCTCGTGCGTGAAGAACCGGCCCAGCCGGGCGTCGGATACATCGGCCGCAATTGACTCAGGGTAGAGCCCTTCGCGCGCGAAGGCGAACGCGCGCTCGTGAACGTCGGTTGCGAACACCTGAATCGGTGGCGGGTCTGCCAGTCCTTCCGCATGCTCACAGAGCAGGATGGCTATCGAGTAGGCTTCCTCGCCGGTTGCGCAGCCCGTGACCCAGACGCGAATCGTGTCCGACGAGTCCCTGTTCTCGAACAGCCGCGGGACGACTTCCCGCTCGAGCGAAGCGAACGCATCCGGGTCCCGAAAGAAGCTCGTCACAGCGATCAGCAGATCATCGTAGAGCGCCAGCAGCGCCTTGCGGTCGGCGCTGATGAGTCGAAGGTAGTCAGCCAGATTGGCGGCATGTGCGAACTGAGCGCGGCGCCTGATGCGGCGATCGATCGTCGATCTCTTGTAGCCGCTGAAATCGTGATCGGTGCTTACCCGCACGAGCGCCAGAATCTCCCGCACCACGGCGTCGTCGCGCTTCGCAGCCGGGCTGTCTGCCGCTGAAGATTCTATCTTGTCGCTACGACAGAGGCGCATGGCCTCTGCGCCCAGCTGCGCAACGGGAAGGACGATATCCACCTGTCCGGTGGCGACTGCACTCTCCGGCATCGCGCTGTGCTCGGCTTCGTCAGGAGACTGGGCCATGGTGACGCCCCCTCTCTCCTTGATCCACCTGATGCCTTGCGCTCCGTCGGAGCCCGTCCCCGAAAGTACGATACCCACTGCATCCGCCGAGTGTGACTCGGCCAGGGTCTTGAAGAAGCCATCGATTGGCGCCCGGCTGCGGTTGGGTTGGGCCCTGGCGGCGAGGCGGAAGTGTCCGTCGGCGAGGGTCAGGTCCTTGTCTGGGGGTATGATGTAGACCTGGTCAGGCTGCAGCTTTGTCGCCTTTGTGACCTGGCGAACGCGCATCGGCGTGTGCGCCTGGAGCAGCTCCGCCATGTGGCTCTTGTGGTTCGGATCGAGGTGAACGATCACGACGAAAGCCATTCCACACTTATCCGGAACCGCGTCGAAGAATGCCCTGAGAGCGGACAGCCCTCCCGCGGACGCGCCGATCCCCACAACCGGGAACCGAAGTTGCCCATCGTGTTCAATTATCTGGTCGCCGTCCGTCATGCTGACCTGTATTCCGCGGCTGAAGTAATTTAAACATACGGGTACCGGATGCCGGCAGTCAAAGCCGGAGTGCGGGGTAGTGGGTCAGTTTAGCCATGTCTCTGCACTTGTCACAAGACACGAAGCACACGGAGGGAAACGGTTGTTGGGGGAACTGCGGGACCACGCATAGTGCGGTGCTGAGGGCCTCCATTCTCCGTGGCACGCATGGCGGCTCGCCTCCATCCTGCCAACTCGAAACTGACCCACTACGGAGTGCGGAGCCGGAGTGCGGAACGAATTCGTCTGGTGCAGCCCGGGGGAAAGCCTCGTTTGCGGCTCCCGGAACGGTTCTCGCACGCCGCGTTACACGCTACTCAGGATTTCCCGTGCCCAGACTTTACAGGAGTGTTGAACCAAACCGATAATGTCCCCTTGATTCCAAAATAGAAATGTCCCCTATCGACTCGATTCTTTGCGAGGGTTGGGTCGGTGGAGAGGACGAGGATGTCGGAAGTCGAGCTTATGCGCGCTGAGGTGTGCGTGCGAG
>JAUSJA010000007.1 GCA_030647905.1 Gemmatimonadaceae bacterium
ATCAGACCTTCCAATAACAACATGAACCCAAGGGGACATTTCTACTTTGTTAAGAGGGGGGACATTTCTACTTTGGTTTGACACCAGACTTTACAGGAACGCCTAAGTCGGGTAATTTTAGGGGCTTACGACGATTTCAAAGCAAACCAGCGCGCAAAGCGCGCGGAGATCACAGCAACATGGCATTTCAGAAGACCGCAACAGTCGAGAAGTACCGCACGCACGGCACCGATACCGGGTCGGCGCAGGTCCAGGTCGCGATTCTCACCGAGAACATCAACTACTTGACCGACCACTTCCGCACCCACGCCAAGGATCATCACAGCCGGCAGGGCCTGCTGAAGATGGTCGGCAAGCGCCGTCGCCTGCTCGACTATCTCAAGCGGACCAATCTCGAAGGCTACCGCAAGATCATTGCGGATCTTGGCCTCCGCCATTAATCGGCTCTTCTGACGATGTCCCGCGCGCGGGTGCACTCTCGTGCCCGCGCGCGTTTTGTGTTCTCTAGAAAAAAGAAAAGGCAAAAGAAAGATGGAACGCATTGAACGCGATTTCGCCGGCCGGAAGCTCATTATCGAGACCGGCCGCATGGCAAAGCAGGCTTCAGGCTCTGCGGTAGTACAGTACGGCGACACGATGGTGCTGGCGGCAGTGACGGTGAGCGAGACGGAAAGCCCGCTCTCCTTCTTCCCCCTCCTCGTCGAATACAGGGACAAGGCCTACGCCGCGGGCAAGATCCCCGGCGGATTCATCAAGCGCGAAGGCCGTCCGCACGACTCCGAGATCGTCAAGGCGCGAATCATCGATCGCTCGATTCGCCCGCTCTTCCCCGAAGGATTCAAGAACGAGGTCCAGGTCTTCATCTACGTCATCTCCGCCGATCAGGAAAATGACGCCGATGTGCTCGCCCTCCTTGCCGCCTCGTACGCCATCAACTCGTCGAAAATCCCGTTCATGGGACCGATAGCCGCTGTCCGCGTCGGACGCGTGCAGGAGAACTGGATTCTCAATCCGACCTTCCAGCAGCTCCCGTACAGCGACATGGATATTGTCGTCGCCGGCTCACAGGACTCGATCATGATGGTCGAAGGCGGCGCGATCGAAATCAGCGAGGCCGATACGCTGGCAGCGCTGAACGTCGCGCAGGGCGGCATCCGCGAGCTCGTCGCGATTCAGGAGGAGATGCTCTCCCGCGGCCGCACCCCGAAAATGACGTGGACCAAAGCCGAGCCGGCCGAGGCGCTCGTCGCCCGCGTCAAGGCGCTCGCCGAGGGCAAGATCAACGAGGCCATCAACCAGCCCGACAAGCACGGCCGCATCGCCGCCGTCGAAGCGGTAAAGAAGGCGGTCGCAGCGGAGCTCCTCGTCGAGTTCCCCGACAACGGCAAGGACATCTCCACTCTCGTCGCCGACGCCGAGTACGACAGTCTTCGCGCCCAGGTGCTCGCCACCGGCAAGCGCGTGGACGGTCGCGGTCCCACCGAAGTCCGCACAATCACCATCGACACGCCGGTTCTGCCCCGCGCCCACGGCTCGGCGCTCTTCACGCGCGGACAGACGCAGGCGCTCGTCGCGGTGACGCTCGGTACGGCGCAGGATGTCCAGCGCCTCGACTCGATCGACGACAAGGGCGAGACGACGAAGTCGTTCATGCTCCACTACAACTTCCCGCCGTTCTCCACCGGTGAAGTCCGCCCGATGCGCGGCACCAGCCGCCGCGAGATCGGACACGGCAACCTCGCGGAGCGCGCGCTGCAGAGCGTCCTGCCGCCGTTCGAGGAGTTCCCGTACACCATCCGCATCGTCTCCGACGTGCTCGAGTCGAACGGATCGTCGTCAATGGCTTCGGTCTGCGGCGGCTCGCTCGCCCTGTTCGACGGTGGCGTTCCGATCCGCGGCGCTGTCGCCGGCGTGGCGATGGGCCTGATCAAGGAAGGGAAGAAGTATGCGATCCTCACCGATATCCTCGGTACCGAAGACCACCTCGGCGACATGGACTTCAAGGTCGCTGGAACCGAGAACGGGATCACGTCCATCCAGATGGACATCAAGGTTCAGGGCCTGTCGCTCGACATCATGAAGGAAGCGCTCGACCAGGCGCGCGAGGGACGTCTCCACATCCTTGGCGAAATGATGAAGGCGCTGCCCGCTCCGCGCTCCGACCTCTCGGCGTATGCACCGCGCATCGTGACGATCAACATCAACCCCGAGAAGATCGGTGAGCTGATCGGACCGAAGGGCAAGACCATCCGCGGCATCCAGGAAGAAACCGGGGCCGAGCTGACGGTTGACGATTCGGGTCTCGTGACGATCGCCGCTGTCGGCGGCGAGGCGATGGAGCGGGCACGCCAGATGGTTCAGGCGCTGACCGCCGAGCCGATCATCGGCGACACGTACGAAGGCACAGTCAAGAGCACGACCGCTTTCGGCGCGTTCGTCGAGATCATGCCGGGCACCGAAGGACTGGTCCACATCTCCGAGCTCAAGCACGGCCGCACTGAAAAGACCGAGGACGTCGTCAGCAAGGGCGATCGTGTGAAGGTCAAGCTGCTCGAGCGCGACGAGCGCGGACGCCTGCGTCTGTCCATGAAGGCACTGGTGCCGAAGCCCGAAGCCGGCGACGGCGGCTCACCGTTCGAAAGCTCCGAGTCGAGCGGTGCGTCTGGTGCGTCGAGCGGCGCGTCCGAGGAAAGCGAAGCCGGAAGCGAGACGGGCTCGGCCCGCGAGGAACGCCCTCGGCGTCCGCGCAGCCGTTCACCTCGTAGCGGCGGAGGTCGCACCCGGGAGTGAGTGCATTCGCGACGAAGGATGAAGCAGGACTTCGCCGCACCGTACTTTCCAACGGCCTGACCGTACTCTCGGAGCACATGCCGGGAGTGCGGTCGGTTGCTTTGGGGGCCTGGGTGCGCGCAGCGTCGCTGAACGAGACGCCGGAGGTGATGGGGGTCTCGCATATGCTCGAGCACATGGTCTTCAAGGGCACGCCGACACGTTCGGCGAAGGACCTGGCGCTTGCCCTCGAGACTCTGGGTGGATCGCTCGACGCATACACATCGCGCGAGCACACGGCCTATCAGGCGCGCGTGCTGGACGAGCATGTCGAGATCGCAGCGGAAGTGGTGGCCGATCTCATATTCCGGCCGCTGCTGAAGCAGTCCGACCTCGACCTCGAGCGAAAGGTCGTGCTCGAGGAGATCAATACGGTGGATGATACACCGGATGATCTCGTTTTCGAGCTGCATGGCTCCGAGCTGTGGGGCTCGCATCCGTACGGATATCCCATACTTGGGACGAGGGAGACTGTCACCTCGCTCACGCCCGGCGATCTCAGGTCCCTTCACGACCGTGCCTATCATCCGGGGAACATCGTCGTGGCGGCGTCGGGCAATATCGGGCACGACGAGTTGTTGAGGATCCTGAATGTCACGGGCTGGGCCGACATTCCGGCGCATTCGACGCGTCCGGCCGGTCCGCCGCCGCCGACGCCGCGGCCGCCGTCAATGCAGCACTTCGACCGCAACAGCGCCCAGACTCATATAGTGTTCGGCTCCGCGACCATACCTCACGGCGATCCGCGGCGGCATGCTCTCAGCCTGGTTGGGATGCTTCTGGGCGGAGGGATGAGCTCGCGGCTGTTCCAGAGGATCCGTGAGGATCTGGGGCTGGCCTACACCGTCTATTCCTTCCAGTCGTTCCACCGCGACTCCGGAAACCACGGCATCTACGTCGGTACCGCGCCCGATACGGCGGCCGAGGCGGCAGAGGCGATTCGCGCGGAGCTCCAGCTGGTATCCACGAAAGGCATTCCCGAAGACGAGCTGGCCGCTGGAAAAAGCCAGCTAAAGGGGCAGATTACACTGTCGCTCGAGAGTGTCTCTTCCCGGATGTACAGGGCCGCCGGTGTCGAGCTCTACAGCGAAGAGTATCGGACGCTGGATGAGCTGCTTGCGCTGATCGACGGAATAACCGTAAAGACAGTCATGAATGTATGCGGCGAGTTCTTCTCGCCGGATTCGCAGACAATTGTAAGTCTCGGGCCGCACGCGGCGTTCTGAGCGCGCGGCAATATTTCAAATTCAACACGAAATCAAGAAAATGAAGATTGGCGTTCCGAAGGAGATCAAGACGAATGAGAATCGCGTTGCGCTGGTTCCGGCAGGCGCCGAAGCTCTCGTCTCCGCAGGCCACAGCGTCGTTGTGCAGCAGGGAGCAGGAGAGGGAAGCGGGTTCACCGACAGGTACTACACGGACGCAGGCGCGAAGATCGCACCGGATGCTGCGATGGTGTGGGGCGACTCCGAGATGATCATGAAAGTGAAGGAACCGATCGCCCCGGAGTGGCCGATGATGAGAAAGGGCCAGACGATCTTCACGTATTTCCATTTCGCGGCCGACGAGAAGCTGACGAAGGCGCACATGGACAGCGGCGCGATCTGCATCGCGTACGAAACCGTCGAGCTTCCGACGCGCGAGCTTCCGCTGCTCACTCCGATGTCCGAGGTCGCAGGACGCATGGCGGTGCAGGAAGGCGCCAAGTATCTCGAGAAGCTCTACGGCGGACGCGGCGTTCTGCTTGGCGGCGTCCCTGGCGTTCCTCCCGGAAAGGTGGTGATTCTCGGCGGCGGCGTAGTTGGAATCAATGCGGCAAAGATGGCCGCCGGACTCGGCGCCAAGGTCACCGTTCTCGACCTCTCGCTCGAGCGTCTGCGGTACCTCTCCGACGTCATGCCGGCGAATGTGACGCTCATCTATTCCAATCGTCACAATATTCTGGAACAGATATCAACCGCGGACCTGGTCATCGGCGCTGTGCTGATACCGGGCGCGGTCGCTCCGCGCCTCATCCGCCGCGAGGACCTGAAGACAATGCAACCGGGATCCGTCATCGTGGACGTGGCCATTGACCAGGGCGGATGCGTCGAGACAATTCATGCGACCACGCATGAGAACCCCACGTATGTAGTTGACGGGGTGATCCATTACGGCGTCGCCAACATGCCTGGCGGCGTTTCACGCACATCCACGCTCGCACTCACCAACGCGACGTTCCCGTACGCGCTTCGCCTAGCCAATCTCGGCTGGAAGCGGGCGTGCACGGAAAGCCTTGCCCTCAGGAAGGGACTGAATGTCATCGAAGGCAACGTGGTCTATCCCGCAGTCGCCGAGGCATTCGGCTTGCCACTGAAAGACGTCGATTCTTTCCTGAACTAAGACAGAGACATCATGCGCTGGCCCTTCAAGGCAGGTTCACTGTTCCCCGCGAACACGATCGCAGTCGATCTCGGCACCGCGAACACGCTCATCTATGTGAAGGGCCAGGGAATCGTGCTGAATGAGCCCTCTGTCGTCGCTCTCGATCGTGAGACGAAGAAGATCAAGGGAGTCGGGCTCGAGGCCAAGCGCATGCTGGGTCGCACGCCTGAAAACGTGATCGCCATCCGTCCGATGAAGGATGGCGTCATCGCCGACTTCGACGTGACGGAGAAAATGCTGCGCTACTTCCTCGCGCTCATCATCGAAAACCACGTGTTCAAAATCAAGCCGCGCGTCATCGTCTGCGTACCATCGGGCATCACCGAGGTGGAGAGGCGCGCGGTGCGCGACTCCGCTCTCGGCGCTGGCGCCAAGGAAGTGTTTATGGTTGCCGAGCCGATGGCGGCGGCGATCGGCGTCGGTCTGCCGGTAGAGATGCCGACCGGCAACATGGTGATCGACATCGGCGGTGGCACGACCGAGATCGCGGTCATCGCGCTGTCGGGAATCGTGAGCGATACTTCCATCCGCACCGGCGGAGACGAGCTCGACATGGCGATTCTCCAGTCCATGAGAAAGAACTACAACCTGCTCATCGGCGAATCCACTGCCGAGCAGGTGAAGATCCAGATCGGATCGGCGTATCCGATCGGCGAGGAGCGCGAGATGGAAGTAAGGGGGCGCGACCTCGTGTCCGGAATTCCGAAGAGTGTGCGGATTCATTCCGCCGAGATCCGCGACGCTGTGCAGGAGCCGATTCAGCAGATCGTCGGCGCGGTGAGGCGCGCACTGGAAATCACGCCGCCTGAGCTCGCCGCCGATATCGTCGAGCGCGGCATCGTCATGACCGGCGGCGGGGCTTTGATCCGCGGTCTCGACGTCCTGCTTTCGCAGGAGACCGGTCTGCCGATCCACGTGGACGAAGATCCCCTGACCTGTGTGGTACGCGGCACCGGGCGCATCCTCGACGACGAGGAGAAGTACTGGTCCGTGCTCACCACCTGAGGAGCCAGGAGTGGCGCACGCAGTCCGGAGCAGCAATCGCCGTGACCTGATCGTACTCGTCGCCGCGGCGCTGCTGGCGCTGGTGGCACGCGGTCTTCCGCAGAACCTCCGCGACCCCGTTGCGAGCTCGATGCGAAGAACTTTCCTGGCGCCGCTCGTGATGCTGCAGGAGCGCGCCGAGGCGAGCAGGAGATCGCTGCTTCTCGACAACGAGCGGACCGCTATTCGCGACAGCGTCGCTTTGCGCGCGATGACCGTGGACGCGCTGGTGAGCGAGAACGACCGGTTGCGACAGATCATTGGACTCGGCGCGCGACTCAGGTGGGGCTTCGTTCCCGCTGAAGCGATTCACGGGCGCGGCGTGCGCGACGTGACCACGATGACCCTCACGGCGGGATCGAACGCCGGCGTGCGGCGTCTCAGTCCGGTGGTTTCGCCGGAAGGCGTCGTCGGGATGGTGTCCAACGTCGATCCGACGATGAGCGAGGCGCTGATCTGGACGCACCCGGACTTCCGCGTGAGCGCGATGTCGCAGGATGGCAGCGCGTTCGGGATCGTCCAGGCCCATGCGGCAAGCGCGACCACCGGATACCTCATGGAGCTCCGCGGGATTCCGTTCCGCAGCACACTCAAGCCGGGCGCCCTCGTCGTGAGCTCCGGGCTCGGCGGAGTGTGGCCTCGTGGCATTCCTATCGGGACAGTGCTTTCGGAGATCAGCACGGCTGAGGGGTGGGCGCGGACCTATCTGCTCAAGCCGGTTGTCTCTCCGGCGGATGTAGGCGCGGTGATGATTCTTCGCAACGACCGCGCCAGCAAGGGCTTCGAAAACGTGTGGAGCAGCGTCGCCGCGGCGGACGCCGCCGCACAGCGGATAGTGATTGCCGGCGATTCCGCAGCGAAGAGCGCGGCGCTGGCCGAAGCGGCCGCGAGGCGCGCGGCTCTCGACACGATGGCCCGCGACTCGACCGCGAGCGGTCAGATTCCCGGCGGACTGCCTCCCGAACTGATGCCCGATACTGTAACTCGCCAGCCGGTCGCGGCGCCGCCCATGGATTCGGCGGCAGCAGCGGCAGCCGCCGCGAGGCGTGAAGCAGCTCGGCGCGCGGTGGCACGCCGGGATTCGGCACGCCGGGATTCGGCGCGCCGGGACTCGATCGCTCGCGATTCGACCAAGCGGTCTCCAAGCCCCACCAGAGGCGACTGATGAATCTGGGCAGCATCGGCAAAGCTCTCGCGACGTTTCTGATCCTCGTGCTTCTGCATTACACGCTCCGCCCGCTGCTCGGATGGCGCGCCCCGATGGACTTTCTCGTGCTGGCGCTCCTGCTGTCGGCGATTCGGGTACGTCCCGCCGCGGGCGCGATCATCGGATTTGCTCTTGGTATAGTGTCCGACTCGCTGACGCCCGATGCGCTCGGCGCGGGGGCGGTCGCGATGACCATCGTCGGGTATCTCGCGTCGTGGCTCAAGGCCGTGTTCTTCGCCGAAAACCTCGCCCTCAACGCGTTCTTCTTCTTCCTCGGCAAGTGGGTTTTCGACCTGATCTATTTCAGCGTCGAGCAACGCCTTGGGGGTATCGAGCTCATCCAGCAGCTGCTGTTGTGGTCTCCTCTTTCGGCGGCTGCGACTTCGATCGCCGGCGTGCTGCTATTATTCATCATGAGGCCGCTGCTGGAACCGGCTAAGTCATGAGCTTTCATCCGAACGACATCGCGCGTCGAACCCGGGTCATCTCGTACGCGCTGGGAATCGGGTTCGTACTGCTTCTGAGCGCGTTCTTTCGGGCGCAGGTCCTCCAGACCGAGTCCTATAAGAAACAGTCCGAGGACAACCGTCTTCGCGAGATTCCGCTTCCGGCGCCCCGCGGTATCATCTACGATCGCAAGGGCGAGATCATCGCGGAGAATCTTCCCGCGTATTCCGTCTCGCTCACGGCGACGAATCTCGATTCGCTGCGGGCATCGCTCAAGGTGCTGCAGCCGACGCTCCAGCTCACCGAGTACGACATCACCGCGGCGATACGGCGGTACAAGCGTGCTCCGACGCGCCCGACGGTGATCCTGCCAGACGCGTCCATAGACGTCATCTCGGTGCTCGAGGAGCATCGCATTGATTTTCCGCGCCTCATCATCCAGTCGGTTCCGAAGCGATTCTACCCGGACGGTCCGATCGTCGCGGCATTCGTCGGATATACGGGTGAAATCACGGAGGGCGAGCTCAACCTTCCGCAGTTCGCCGGCTACAAGCCCGGGCAGACGATCGGGAAGGGCGGGCTGGAGAAGCAGTATGAGAGCGTGCTCCGGGGCCAGGAGGGCCAGCGGTTCGACGAGGTGGATGCGCGCGGCCGTCCGGTGCGCGACATCGGCCCGCGACCCGAGAAGAATGCGGTCGGGGCTCCTCCGCTCAAGACCAACATTGATCTCGATCTGCAGAAGTTCGCGGCGAGCGTCTTCGGTGATTCGCTTCAGGGCGGAGTGATCGCACTCGATCCGAAGAACGGCGCCGTGCTCGCACTTTACAGCAATCCGAGCTACGACCCGAATCGCTTTACCGGCGGCATTCCGGTGGATTACTGGAAGGAGCTCAACACCGATCCGCGCAAGCCTCTTTTCAACAAGGTGATTCAGGGCACGTATCCGCCGGCATCCACGTGGAAGCTTGCGACATCGGTTGTGGGACTCGAGAACGGGATCGTCACGTTGGACTCGCACATGCCGATTGCATGCACGGGTGGCTTGCAGTACGGCCGGCGCTATTTCAGGTGCTGGGAAAAGCGGGGGCACGGCAGCCTGAATCTTGCCGGAGCCATCACCCATTCGTGCGACGTCTATTTCTATCAGCTCGGGCTCAAGATCGGGTTGTCGAAGCTCGTCGCCGGCGGAATAGACCTCATGTTCGGCGAGAAGTCTGGGATTGATCTGCCTGCCGAGTACAAGCCGCGCTTCCCGACACGCGATGTTCGCGCGTACTACAACCGGCTGTTCGGGGCAAACTGGAGCAACTCCGAAACGCTGAATCTCGCGATAGGCCAGGGCGCGAATTCACAGACCGTCGTGAACATGGCGAAGTTCTACGCCGCACTGGCAACAGAAGGAACCTCCTCGACTCCGGAGCTCGTCGCCAGGACGCCGGATCAGAAGAAGATCATCAACCTGACCCCCGAGCAGTTCGCCGGACTCAGGAGGGCAATGGCCGGCGTGACGTCGGCAGGCGGCACGGCCGCATCCGCGAACATCCAGGGACTCGTCATCGCCGGCAAGACGGGCTCGGCTCAGAACACGTCCGATCCGAACAAGGATCACGCGTGGTTCGTCGGCTTCGCTCCAGCCGAGAATCCGAAGATCGTGGTGGCGGTATTTCTCGAGTTCGGAATCCACGGTTATTTAGCGGCGCGAGTCACGTCGAAGATCATCGGACACTATCTCCGTATTGGTGGTGAGGCCGTCGTGAATACAGAGGGCGGCTGATGCGGCGCATTGTCGCGGATTATCCGCTCGTCATCACCGCGCTGCTGCTGTCAATCTTCGGAGTAGCGATGGTTTACTCCGCCGGGCAGACGGACACGCCGACAGCTGTCGCGCGCGTCTACAAGTCGCAGATCGTCTGGTTGGGCATCGGAATGCTCGGCGCGTACGGAATCAGCCGTTCGTCGGTGCGATTCATTGAGTGGGTGACGCTGCCGGCGTACATTTTGTCCATCCTGCTGCTCGCGGCGACGCTGGTCATTGGGTCTGGAGCGGGCACGGCCGCATCCACCAAAAGCTGGCTGGCGATCGGCGGCGTGCGCATCGGTCAGCCCTCGGAGCTGGCGAAGCTCACGGTAGTGCTGATGCTCGCCCACATCCTCGCGGCGCGCAAGGAGCCGCCGAGGTCTCTGCTCGATCTATGGAAGCCGGCGCTCGCGGTTGGCTTGCCATGGCTCATCATCATGCTGCAGCCGGACCTCGGCACCGGCATCGTGTTCATTGGCATTTTCTTTGGGATGCTGTACTGGTCCGGCGTGGCGTGGCCGCTTCTTCTTCTGCTTGGAAGCCCGGTGGTCAGTCTCATTCTGTCGTTCAGCACAGGAATGTGGGGAGCGTGGTTTCTCGTCCTGCTCGCACTCATACTGTACTACAGGCCATATCTCATAGAAGGAATCGTGCTGCTGGCGGCGAACATCGCAACCGGCGTGGTCGCGCCGATTCTCTGGGAGAAGCTCGCGCCGTACCAGCAGAACCGGCTCAAGGTCTTTCTCGATCCCGCCGCCGACCCGCGCGCGTCGGGATATCACGTGATCCAGTCGAAGATCGCGATCGGATCGGGAGGACTCTTCGGTCAGGGCTTTACCCTCGGAACGCAGAAGCGACTGGCATTCCTGCCTGAACAGCACACCGACTTCATCTTCGCCGTCCTTGGCGAGGAGATGGGGTTCCTCGGCGTCACGGTGGCGCTGACGCTCTTTCTCGTGCTGTTTCTTCGCATCACCCAGATCGCCGGCCGCGCCAACGATTCGTACAGCTCGCTCGTTGCGTTCGGACTCATGGCGAGCTGGTTCGTGCACGTCCTGGTGAACGTCGGCATGACGCTCAACCTGATGCCGATCACAGGCATCCCGCTGCCGTTCTTCAGCTACGGCGGGTCATTCATGCTCGCAAGCTGGTTAGCCATAGGAGTGCTCATGCGCATCTCCGGCGAAGGCCGGGGCAAGGCCGCCTTCCGCACCAGCTGAGAGTCAATTGTCTGCGAGGTACGAGCGTCGGCCTGTCTCGCCTGAATCCTCGCGGGATCCTCGCGGGATCCTCGCGGAAAACCTTGCCTGTCTCGCACCTCCCGGTCACATTTCTACGAATGGCCTGGTTCCGCAAAGAAAAGAAGCCCCGACAACCGCGGCGTGAGAAACACGAGATACCCGCGGATGCGTGGGAGAAATGCGAGCGATGCGGACACACCGACATCCGCGAGAATTTCGTCCGCAACCTGAACGTATGCCCGGGGTGCGACTATCACCGCCGCATACGGGCCATCGAGTACGTCAATCTCCTCCTCGATGAGGGCACCACCGAAGAGACCGAAACCGATATTCGATCCACGGATCCCCTCGGTTTCCCCGAGTATCCCGGGCGCCTCGCCAAGGCCATCGCCAAGTCGGGCGAGGGCGACGCCATCCTCACGTTCACCGGACAGCTCCTCGAGCTGCCGGTGTGCCTCGGCGTGATGGACTTCGCCTTCATGGGTGGCTCCATGGGATCCGTCGTCGGTGAGAAGATCGCACGGCTCGGACAGAAGGCGCTGGAGAGAAAGTTCGCGTTCATTCTCGTCTCCTCATCCGGCGGCGCCCGAATGCAGGAGGGAGTGCTCAGCCTGATGCAGATGGCGAAGGCCGCGGCCATCCTGTCGCAGCTTGCCGAACGTCGTATTCCATACGTTTCGATTCTCACGAACCCGACGACCGGCGGAGTCAGTGCGAGCTTCGCCATGCTCGGTGACGCCATCCTCGCCGAGCCGGGCGCTGTCATCGGGTTCGCCGGGCCTCGCGTCATCAAGCAGACGATCGGGCAGGATCTCCCCGAAGGATTCCAGACGTCAGAATTCCTCCTCGAGCACGGAATGGTTGACGCAGTCGTGCAGCGCAAGGATCTCAAGCAGACGGTGGGACAACTCCTGCGGCACATGAGTGGCAAGCCCGCGGCAGCGGGGTGGACAGCGGCCTGACCTCATATCGCTCCGCGCTCGACGCGCTCTTTGCGCGGACGGGCGCGACTTCGAAGTACGGGCTCGAGCGCACATTCGAATTCCTGCGGTTGCTCGGGAATCCGCAGCAGAGAATCAAGACCTTCCATGTGGCCGGCACCAACGGGAAGGGAAGCGTCGTCGCCACGCTTTACGCCCTGCTCAGGTCCAGGGGAATAAGGGTCGGACGCTACATGTCGCCGCATCTCATCGACTTTCGCGAACGGATCGTCGTGGACGATAATGCGATCGGCGAGCAATACGTGCTCGGGTTTCTCGATCGCTGGGGCCCGTCGGCGGAACGGCTTGGCGCGACGTTCTTCGAGATAACGACGTGCATGGCTCTGGACTACTTCGCGTCGTACGAAGTGGATGTCGCGGTCATCGAGACGGGACTCGGCGGGCGTCTCGATTCCACAAACGTGATTCAACCGCTCGTAGCCGGCATCACATCCATCGCGCTCGACCACCAGGAATACCTCGGCGACACCGAGGAGCTGATCGCGCGGGAGAAAGCCGGGATATTCAAGCCAGGCGTGCCGTCGGTGATCGGAGCGATGTTCACCGAAGCGCGGGTGGCGATCTGTCGCACCGCCGCGGATGCGGGCGTGGCCGCGGTAATAGATGCGACACGGCTATATCAGACGAGCAACGTCACGCTGACGGCGAATGGCACGAGCTTCACGGTGACACACGGCGCCGAATCAGCGGACTTGACCATCGGTCTCACAGGAATGGCGCAGGCGGATAATGCTGCCGTCGCGCTGTCAATGTTGCACGCCGCCGGGAGTCCCTGGGCGGTGAGTCTCGAGGAAGCGCGTGACGTGCTGCCGTCCGTTCTGCTGCCGGGCCGGTTTCAGCGTGTCGGCCCTTACATTCTCGACGTCGCGCACAACCCCAACGGGATGAAGTCTTTCGTCGCGACGTTGGCCGCGGTTGGCGTCAGTCATCCCGCGACCGCTGTGGTGGGCGTGCTGAACGACAAGGATTGGCGGCAGATGCTCTCCATTCTTGCAACCGCGGCTGATTCGATCGTTCTGGTCGCGCCGCCGAGCGCGCCGCCACAGCGCGCGTGGCACCCTGAAGAAGCGCTCGCGTTCGCGGAGTCGCAGGGCATATCCGCATCGGTGGATCCGGATTTTGCTCATGCCGTACAGACAGCGCCGGCAGCCGCCGAGTCCGTTCTCGTCACCGGATCGTTCCACACGGTTGGCGACGCGCTCCTGACACTCGGGGAAACCACGCTCTAGAATGCCTCATATGCTTGCAGCTAAGTCCATGTAGGACGTAGCTTTGTGCAATGGCGCAGGGAGCTTTACCCGGGTTCAGAGACTTCTATCCAGAGCAATTCGCGGAGCGCGCTTACATCATGAGCGTATGGCGCCGCGTACTGCGGCGCTATGCATTTATGGAGTACGACGGCCCGCCGCTCGAGCATCTCGACCTGTATCGCAAGAAGAGCGGTGACGAGCTCGTCGGTCAGCTTTACTCGTTCACGGACAAAGGTGACCGAGAGGTCGCGTTGAGACCGGAGATGACTCCGACTCTCGCGCGAATGGTTGCGGCTCGCGCCAATTCCCTCCGGAAGCCGGTGCGCTGGTTCTCCATTCCACAGCTGTTCCGGTACGAGCGCCAGCAGAAGGGAAGGTTGCGCGAGCACTTTCAGCTCAACGCCGACATCGTCGGCGAGCCTGGCGTAACCGCCGACGCGGAGCTCCTCGCGCTCGCGCTCGACGTCATGCGCGAGTTCGGGCTCAGCAGCGGCGACGTCAACGCGCGCGTTTCGGACAGGCGGCTTCTTCAGTCGCTGCTCGCTCACGCCGGCGTTGCCGACGAATCGCTGGCCTCCGTCTACGCGGTGATCGACAAGCGCGGGCGTGAGCCGGCGGATGTCTCGCGCAAGAAGCTCATCAAGGCAACCGGGGGCGAGAGAATCGCCGACACTGTGGAAGAGATTCTCTCCTGCCGCGACGTTGAGTCGCTGACCGCACGCTACAGTGCAGTGTCTGCCGCCGCCGGGCATATCCAGCGAATGCGGGATTATCTGGATCATCTGGGCTCGCTTGGCTTTGCGGGATGGGTGCGGCTGGATCTGTCCGTCGTACGCGGGCTCGCGTACTACACGGGTATTGTATTCGAGCTTTTTGATACGGCTGGCGAGTATCGCGCGATCTGCGGTGGAGGCAGGTATGACACGCTGCTTCAGACGCTCGGTGGAGTGGATCTTCCCGCGCTCGGATTCGGAATGGGCGACGTGGTGCTCGGTGAGCTGCTTCACGGCCGGGGACTGATGCCAACCATCGAACAGCGGACCGATTATTGGGTGGCCGGAGAGGACGAGTCCATGATCGGCGACGTCATGCGCGTCGCGGCCGAGCTTCGACGGAGGGATCGCAGCGCGGAGTACGCGCTCAAGCCGCAACAGCTCTCCCGCCAGTTGAAAGCGGCGTCGGCGGCCGGCGCCGACAACGCAGTACTGCTCAAGCGCGAGGCATTCGCGCGCGGTGAAATCACCGTGAAGGACATGAAGGCCGGCACGGAGCAATCGCTCTCGCTCGACGACTTCTTTAATTCACTGAAACAGGACCGATGGCCGACGACAAGAAGCTGACCGCACGCGCCCAGGATTTCAGCGCCTGGTATAACGAAACCGTACTGCGCGCCGAGCTGGCGGATTACTCACCGGTGCGTGGCTGCATGGTCATTCGCCCGCGCGGGTACGGCATCTGGGAACGGATGCAGCGCCAGCTCGATACGGTCTTCAAGGACACCGGTCACGAGAACGCGTACTTCCCGCTGCTCATTCCGGAAAGCTTCATGCACAAGGAAGCCGAGCACATCGAAGGCTTCGCGCCGGAGACGGCGGTAGTCACGCACGGCGGCGGCAAGAAGCTGGATGAGCCGCTCGTGATACGGCCCACCTCCGAGACGATCATCTACGCGATGTTCGCCAAGTGGGTGCAGAGCTATCGCGATCTTCCCCTGCTCATCAACCAGTGGGCGAACGTCGTGCGGTGGGAGATGCGCACGCGCCTTTTCCTGCGAACGCTCGAGTTCCTCTGGCAGGAGGGACACACGGCGCACGCGACCGAAGCCGAGGCCGAGGAAGAGACGCGCAAGATGCTGAACGTCTATCGCGATTTCATGGAAGGGTGGATGGCGATGCCTGTCATCACCGGCATCAAGACGGATTGGGAGAAGTTCGCCGGCGCGCTGCGCACGTATTCGTGCGAGGCGATGATGCAGGACAACAAGGCGTTGCAGGCCGGCACTTCGCACAATCTCGGGCAGAACTTCGCGAAGGCGTTCGAGCTCAAGTTCCAGACCGAGTCTGGCGGCACCGAGTTCGCGTGGAACACGAGCTGGGGAGTCTCGACGCGGCTGATCGGCGGGCTGGTGATGACGCATGGCGACGACTTCGGCCTGCGGGTCCCGCCACTGCTTGCGCCGATCGAGCTGGTGATCGTTCCCATCTGGCGTACGGACGAGGACAAGGCGAGAGTGCTCGAGGCGGCGCGAAACATCACCGCGACGCTCAACGGCTGGGAGCGCCGCAAGACCGGCAAGCTTCGCGTCCATCTCGATGACCGCGAAGGAATGACGCCGGGCGCCAAGTACTACGAGTGGGAGCTCCGCGGCATTCCGCTCCGCCTCGAGTTCGGTCCGCGCGATCTCGACGCCAGTCAGTGCGTGCTTGTCCGTCGCGACAACCGTGTCAAGCGCACCGTCACGCTCGACTCGATCGGCGAGGACGTGGCCGATCTGCTGAGCATGATGCAGACCGACATGCGCGTCGAAGCGTTCGAGCGCCGCGAGGCCAACAGCTATCGCGGCGACATGACGTACGATCGCTTTCGCGGGATCATGGAGGGTGCGGGCGGCTTCGTCTATGCCGGCTTCTGCGGAAATCCCGCGTGCGAACAGGCGATCAAGGAGGAGACAAAGGCCACCATACGAGTTCTTCCCGACGAGGAGTTCAGGTCGGCTGACGCGCCCACGCATTGTCTCAAGTGCGGGGCGGCCTCGGTCGTCGAGGCCCTCTGGGCGAAGGCGTATTGACTCCCGCCCGGACGGCAGCCGTTTCAGCCGCCGCCGCAAAGGCAAAAGATCCCGGCGTGCCCAGTGAAGTGGGCTTCGTGCGCCGAGACGGTGTTCTCGAATGCGATGGCGTTTCCCTCGATGCGATCGCCGACGCGGTGGGCACGCCGGCGTACGTGTACAGCGTAGCCGCCATCGAGGCGCAGTACGCCAGCCTGTCCGGCGCGCTCGCGCGGGTGCCCCATCGCCTGCACTACAGCGTCAAGGCAAACTCGAACCTCGCCATACTCGGCATCCTCAAGCGGCTCGGCTCCGGCGTGGACATTGTCTCGGGCGGTGAGATGTATCGCGCGCAGTCGGCCGGCTTTTCGGGAAAGGACATAGTCTTCAGCGGAGTTGGGAAGACGAAGCGCGAGATGAAGGAAGCTCTCACGCTCGGCGTGCTGATGATCAACGTCGAGTCGGAGGAGGAGCTCGAGCTGTGGGATGAGGTAGCCGGCAGAATGGGAAAGCAGGTGCCCGTCGCTCTCCGCGTGAACCCCGAGGTCATGGTGGACACTCCACACCCGTACACGCGGACTGGAGTGAAGGGGATGAAATTCGGAATCCCCTTTGACGAGACGCTGATCGTCGCGAAGCGCGCGCTCGCCATGAAGAACGTCTCGCTCGTGGGTCTCGACATGCACGTCGGCTCGCAAATCTCGCAGTTCGAGCCGTACGAGATCGGCCTCGGACGGCTGCGCCAGCTGAAGACGGAGATCGAAGCGGCCGGAGCGACGGAGCTTCGGTATCTCGACATCGGCGGCGGGCTCGCTGTCTCGTACGACGCCGAGCACCCGATCGACGTGAATGCGTTCGCCGAGGTGGTCGAGCGGATGGTCGGCCCCACCGGCCTCAGCGTGATCGTCGAGCCGGGACGTTACCTCGTCGGAAACGCGGGCGTCCTGCTCACTCGCGTGTTGTACCGGAAGCGCAGCGGAGGAAAGCAGTTCATGATCGTGGACGCGGGGATGAACGATCTGATCCGGCCTTCGCACTACAACGCGTATCATCGCATCGAGGCGGTCAACCCGACCGGCGCAAGGACCATCGCGGACGTCGTCGGTCCCGTGTGCGAGAGTGGCGACTTCCTTGGCCTGCACCGCGACGTGGACGACGCCCAGCCCGGAGATCTCGTTGCGGTTCTTTCCGCAGGGGCGTACGGATTCGTGATGGCGTCGAACTACAACTCACGCCCGCGTGTCGCCGAGGTTCTGGTCGAGCGCGGCCGCATCGGCGTCGTGACCGAGAGAGAGCAGTACACCGATCTCGTGCGAAAGGAACGACTCGAGCCAGAATGGAGAATCGTCCAGTGAAGATCGGACTGCTTGCCGATACGCACGACCGCGTGCCCGCGATCGAGGAGCTGCTGCAGGTGATGCTCTCGAAGGGGGTCTCGCTGGTGATGCACGCCGGCGACTATTGCTCGCCATTCGCGCTCGATCCGTTCAACGACTCGAACATTGCGTTGCTCGGAATCTTCGGGCGTAACGACGGCGATCCCGAGGCGCTCAGGGCAACGGCCGCGCGCGGCGTGGGAATGGAGCTGTACGAGTCGCCGCACAGCTTCGAGGTGTCGGGGCACCGGATTCTGATCGTCCACGACATTGGCGAGGTGAACCGGCGCTCCATCAGCGCACACAACTTCGTCGTGCACGGATCGACTCACCGGCAGGAGACCGTGACGCGCGACGCGACGCTCATCGTGAACCCGGGCGAGGCGTGCGGGTGGCTCACCGGAGTCTGTAGCGGCGCGATACTGGATCTCGAGACGAGGGAAGTGGAAGTCGTGACAATATGAGCAGCCGGATTCTCATCCTCGATTACGGGTCGCAGTACACGCAGCTGATCGCACGACGAGTGAGGGAAGCGCGTGTCTATTCCGAGATCCATCCGCCAACGAAAAGCGTCGAATGGATCAGGGACTGGAAGCCAACGGGAATCATACTCAGCGGAGGGCCGAGCTCGGTCTACGGGGAGAACGCGCCGACGATTGACCCGGCCGTGCTGGATGTCGCACCGATGCTCGGCATCTGCTACGGGATGCAGCTGATTGCGTACGTGCTTGGAGCGGACGTGAAGCGTGCCGGCCGTCGCGAGTACGGACGGGCCGAGATCCAGGTCGCCGAATCAGGCGGGCTGTTCGAGGGGTTCGAAGCTGGCGAAGAGTTCTCGGCGTGGATGAGCCACGGCGATCACATCGAGTCACCCCCCGGCGGCTACGTCACGATTGCTGCGAGCAGTGGCAATCCGGTGACCGCGTTCAGACATGAGTCGAAGCCGGTGTACGGTGTCCAGTTTCATCCGGAAGTGGCGCACACGCCGCGCGGCGGCGAGATCATATCGAACTTTCTCTTCGGCATCTGCGGCGCCAAAGCCGACTGGACTACCGGCGCATTCGTGGCAACCGAGATCGCGCGGATCAAGGCGATGGTTGGCGACGCCAACGTCATCTGCGGCTTGTCCGGCGGAGTGGATTCGGCGGTTGCGGCGGCTCTCGTGCATCGCGCGGTGGGCGACCGGTTGACTTGCATATTCGTGGACACGGGATTGCTCCGGATGCGCGAGCGCGAGCAGGTCGAGCGCACGTTCAGCCAGCACATGGGGATGAAGCTCGTCACCGCGGACGCGTCCGACAGATTCCTTGGCGCGCTAGCGGGTGTCGAGGATCCCGAACAGAAGCGAACGGTAATCGGTCACACTTTCATAGACGTATTCGAGGACGCGACGGCGAAAGCGGGAAGCGACGCGAAATTCCTGGTGCAGGGAACTCTTTACCCCGACGTCATCGAGTCGTCGTCGCCCACCGGTGGTCCGTCGGTGACGATCAAGACGCATCACAACGTCGGAGGGCTCAAGCCGGGAATGCGCTTCGGCCTCATCGAGCCGCTGCGCGAGCTATTCAAGGACGAAGTGCGGAACGTCGGCCGGGAGCTCGGCCTTCCCGAAGAGATGGTCGGTCGGCATCCATTCCCCGGGCCCGGCCTGGCGATCCGGATCCTCAGCGACGTCACTCGCGCCAAGCTCGACGTGCTCCGCGCGGCGGATGCGATCTACCTGGAGGAGATCCGCGCTGCCGGCCTCTACGACAGTATCTGGCAGGCGTTCGCGGTCCTGCTGCCGGTGCGGAGCGTAGGCGTCATGGGAGACGAGCGTACCTACGAGAACGTGCTCGGCCTGCGAGCGGTGAACAGCACTGACGGAATGACGGCCGACTGGTTCCCGTTCCCGCACGATATCCTCGCGCGCATCTCGAACCGGATAATCAACGAGGTGGGCGGGATCAATCGTGTTGTCTACGATATCAGCTCCAAGCCGCCGTCGACCATCGAGTGGGAGTAGGGCAAGAGCGAAAAGCGAGAACACAGATGGCACCGATGGGCACAGACGGCGCAGGCGGATCCCTGTCTCCCATGCCCGAAAGGTCGCCTGGAGGCCGGGCCAGCAAGGAATCATGTCGATCCGCTCACCCCCAAATCCCTTCATCTGTGCTCATCTGTGCCCATCTGCGCCATCTGTGGTTCACCGCACTTCGCTGGCAGCTACTGATCTAAACGCCTTTCTCCTCGAGCAGTGCCATGAACTGCGACGGCTCGGTCAACTTCAACAGCCGGTCCGGAACGTCGGGCTCCTTGCTGAACTGTGCGATCTTGCCGAGCACCGGCAGATACTGATTGGACACCTCGAGCGGTGGTGCGACAATCAGGAAGAAGAAATTCACCGGCTTCTCGTCGATCGCCTTGAAGTCGAGCCCGCCGCTCTTCCGGCCGAAAGCGACACGGAGTTTGTTGACCACGAGTGAGCGGCAATGCGGAATGGCGATGCCGCGGCCGATGCCAGTCGAGCCGAGGTTCTCCCGCCGCTTCAGCATCTTGAACAGCATGCCCTCAGCCTTCTCATCGAGGCCCAGAAGGCCGATCAGCTCTTTGAGGACATCGTCCTTCGTCGTCCCCTTGAGCTCGAGCTTGATTGCGTCTTCGGAGAAAAACTCGCGCAGCTCCATCAATTGCCTCTTCTGTGTGGTTGATACCGGGCGCGGCTGACGCAAGTTACAGTTGGCTGAAGTGAGTGGCAACCCAAGATGTTGCAAGCACTTGTACGCTCCGTTACCTTCGAAATCATGCCTTTTCCGTTCGCCCACGACTTCGACGTGCCTCTATACCTCGCGCCAATGGCGGGGGTATCGGAGTCTCCGTTCCGTCGCATATGCAGGCGGTTCGGTGCGGACGTCGTCGTGACCGAGTTTCTCTCGGCGGAAGGAATCCGGCGTGAGAACCCTGCGACATTGTCGAAGCTCGAGTTTGGTCCGGATGAGCGTCCCATCGGGGTGCAGATCTTCGGCGCCGAGCCGGACGCGATGGGCGATGCGGCAGCACTCGTCACCGATGTGTTCCAGCCGGAGTTCATAGACATCAACTTCGGCTGTCCGGTAAAGAAAGTCGTGCGGCGGAATGGCGGATCGGGCTGTTTGCGGGATCTCGATCTCGTGCAGCAGGTCATTCGTGCCGTATCGTCGCACACGCATCTGCCGGTGACGGTGAAGATCCGCAGCGGATGGAACGAGGAGATGCGGGACCCGGTGACGATCGCGCTGAGGTGTCAGGACGCGGGCGCGCGGGCGCTGGCTCTTCATCCGCGAACCCGCACGCAGATGTACACGGGTGCGGCGCGCTGGGAGGAGATTGCGGCAGTGTCGGCTGCGCTGGAGATTCCGGTGATCGGCAATGGCGACATCAGGACCGCCGAGGATGCAGTCCGCCTGCAGCGCGAAACTGGCTGCGCGGGGGTCATGATTGCGCGCGGTGCGTTCGGTCAGCCATGGATCTTCGGCCAGGTGAGGGAGCTGATGGCGGGGCGGCCCAAGCCTTCGGCGCCGCCGGTGAAGGAGCGCTTCGCGATCGCGCTGGATCATGCCCGACTCGTGCAGGAGTACGAGCCGGATCCGCGCGGGGCGGCGATTGAGTTTCGGAAGCACCTCGGATGGTATGTGAAGGGCCTGCCGGACTCGGCCGAGATGCGGAAGCGGTTGTATGCGGTGGAGTCGTTCTCGGAGATCGAGGGCATCTTCGGTGACTATCTCGAGCGGCATTCCGACGAACTGGCAGAAGTCGCTGCCTGACAAGCGATTAGGCATTGCCGTCTGAGGTAGATTAGCAGGCCGGTTTTGATTGACTATTGGGCCGTTTTCGGTTAGATTTAATGCTTAGGGGGCGACTGGCTTCGACGGGGTTGGTGAAGCTGTGGCCGCGTGCCCAGGTCCTCGGATCCTGGTAAAACATTCGGGAAAATCTTCAACTGCCAACGATAACCTGGCACTGGCTGCGTAACTCTTAGGAGTTGCTGCACCTGCCCTTGAGAAAGCTCGCCTGAGGCGGTTTCAAGGGTATCGCAAATTCGGGATAGTCGGGCGTCGCGCCTTCAGGCGACCGGCGAAAGTTTAGAAGGCTTGTTCAGCCGTGGGCCGCCCACTGGCCAGCGTCTGGAGACCTCAATCGGTGGGATACGCACGTAGACGCTGTGGTGAATCTAGTCTCGGACCGGGGTTCGAATCCCCGCGCCTCCACTAGGGTGAACACAAGAGAGCGGACCGAAAGGTCCGCTCTCTCTTTTTGTCTCAGGGAGGCAGGGTCCAATGGCGTTCGACGGGGTATATTTCACGCTGCTGATGCGAAACCTCGTGTTCCTCTCGATTCTCGGCCTATCGGCGGCCTGTACCTCACCTCGTGAAGCGCCCACCCGCGCCGAGCAGCAGGTGGTGGAATGGTCGGCTATCGCCGGAGAGCTTAGACCCGGCCCTGACAGCGGCTTCGTGGTGGACGTGGAAATACAGGCCGCGATCGTAGATGGATGGCACATCTATTCGCTGACGCAGGCGACAGGAGGTCTGACGCCGATGACGGTAAAGGTCGCTCCTTCGCCTCCGTACTCCCTGGCCGGACCGGTCACCGGTCCGCAAGCGGTAAAGGCGCGGGACCCCAACTTCAACATCGAGACCGAGACCTACTCCGGTGAAGCAATATTCCGGGTGCCGGTGAAGCTCATGTCCGCGTCAACGATATCTGTTCCCCCGCTCGAGATAAGGGTCAGATCTCAGGCATGCAGCGACAGGCTATGCCTCCCCGCGCGCACCACCACGCTCACGCTGCAACCGAAGCAAGGCAAGGCATGACGCCGTCGTTCTTCTGGCTGGCGGCAATCACCGGCGCGCTGTCGCTGCTCACGCCGTGCGTGTTCCCGATGATCCCGATCACCGTGGCGTATTTCAATAAGAGATCCGATCGCGGTAATGCCCATGTGCTGACACATGCGCTGCTCTTCGCCATCGGCATCGTCGCCACGTTCACCGCGCTCGGATTGGGTCTCGCAGTCGTCGTAGGTGCGGCCGGCCTCGCACGCTTCGCCGCGGATCCGTGGGTCAACATCGCGATCGGCGTGGCCTTCGTCGCCTTCGCGCTGAGCCTTCTTGGCGTGTACGACCTGCCGCTTCCATTCTCCAATCGGTTCGTGAACCGCGTTGACGCATCAGCACGCAATCGCTCGGGCCACGCGGCCGGCTCCGTGCTGATGGGCTTCGCGTTCACGCTGGCGTCATTCACATGCACTGCGCCTTTCGTCGGCCCGCTCCTTGTTTCTGCTGCACGCGGCGACTGGGTTCGCCCGCTCGCCGGAATGGTCGTGTTCTCGTCTGTATTCGCGGCTCCATTCTTTCTTCTCGCCCTCGTACCGCGTTGGGCGGCGGCGTTGCCGCGCGCCGGCGTGTGGCTCAAGGATATCAAGGTCATCGTCGGCCTCTTCGAGATCGCCGCGGCGCTCAAGTTCTTTTCGAACGCCGATCTGGTATGGGGCACGGGACTCATCCCGCGGCAGAGCGCTCTTCTCGCGTGGGTTGCGCTCGCGATAATTGCAGCCGGCTATCTCGCCTACGCCGCAAGCAGGAGCGGCAACACGAGGACCATTGCGCGCTGGATCGCGCCGGCGGCGGCTGCAGGTGTGGCCGTGTGGCTGATCATGGGGCTGCGCGGCAGATCGCTCGGCGAAGTCGAAGCATTTCTGCCGCCAGATGACATTGCCGCTTCAGCACGCCTCGCTTCCGTCGGCGCCGACGGACGACCGATCGAGCTGCAGTGGATTCTGAACGATCACCGCAAGGCGCTCGAAACGGCCTCCGGGACGGGCCGGCTGGTTTTAATAGACTTCACCGGATACACGTGCACCAACTGCCGGTGGATGGAAGCCAACATGTTCGCGCGACCTGAAGTCGCCGCGTCCATGTCGCGCTACGTCTTGAGCCGCCTCTATACCGACGGCGAAGGCGAGCTTTACGAGAACCAGCAGAAATTCCAGGAGGACCGCTTCGGCACCGTTGCGCTGCCGCTTTACGCCATCGTGGACAGCCGCGGGCGGACGGTCCGCACTTTCTCAGGGCTTACCCGCAATCCCGCCGAGTTTCTCGCCTTCCTTCGGGACGCTTCCTAGCATCCCGGGAACGTCACCCTGACTTCCCGGACCGACCAGCGCCGTCTTCGGCGCCCTCTTGTACATGTTGAAGTGAATGTTCAGCGGCTTCGCTCCCCGCACCGCGCTGAGCACGCGGCCGAAGGCTCATGGACTCGAGGAAGACTTCCGTTTCGCCTCGCGACTCGTCAGAATCGGACTGGAGGGTGATGCCCATCACCTTGAGGGCGTCGGCGGGGATTCGCGGATAGGCCCGTCGTATGTCCGCGGCGATGTCTCTCTCGACATTCTGCCATCGGTCCCGTTCGGCCGGCTTCCCGATGCCCATCAGCCAGGCTTCGGGGAGCGTCGAGACGACGACGTTTCTTCTCGACGACAACGCTTCGACCAACGAGTCGCCCGCGGGCGCCACTCCGGATGCGTCCCTTGCCGTCCACCAGTAGCCGAACATCACGGGCCCGGTGTCCGCTCCCGGCCGGGTGTCCTGGAGCAGCAGCCACACCTTGAACGCTGCGTCGTTTTTTCCGCGGCGCGTTTTTCCCGGATCCACCCCATCCGCGTTGCGCGCGACGCGCAGCCGGATACTCAGCAACGGGAAATCTGACGGGCGGAACTGGAACGACACGGTCGTCATCTTGATCGCCGTCTGGCGCGTGGCGAAGCGACATGCGCGGCCGGTCGCGGATCCGGCGGAAGGAATCATCGAGAACCCGTTTCCGAAATCGTCCTCGCTGCCGCCGTTGCCCGAGTCGTAGTAGAACTCGTACTCGCGCCTGAACTCGAGCATGTCGCGTTGGTCACACCGGAATACAACTCCGCCCGGGCTGGCCAGCGGCGACATCTGTCGGACCGGATTGACTCCAGCGCGCTCGACGTGAGCACTATTGAACATCCGGTCCGGCGTCCAGCCACTGCTTCCCCCGGGGAGCGCACCGCCGGGGCGCAGCGACGCGGAAAACGGCGAAACGCGCTCTTCAGCGGGTTTCGAGAAACGACTCAGCAATTTCCACCGCGGGGCGTCGCTCTTCGCCACCGCCGCAAGCCACCGCGCATTCACATCCGGGCGTAGAGCGCCCAGCTCGGCGACGGTGATCACGACAGCTTCGAGAAAGGCGTCCTGCGGAAATGACGATGCGAGCCGCCCTGCGATGTGATCGGCGTGTATCGTCCCGAGGTCAATGGCATGAACGCGCGGGGGAAAGCGCGACGACGTGAGCGCGACGACTCCGTCGTTGGGCTCCTGAAACTCAGCCGCGCGCTTCGTGAGCTTCATCCACGGGTGCGCGTCGGCCATGTCGGTCTCGAACGAGAACGAGAAGTAGCGCGTCAGTCCGGCGGTCTCACCAGCGTGCTCGCTCCAGAATGCGGCGCGACTGGATGGCCAGAGGGTTCTCGCGGCGTCAGTGCTGTCGCACGCCGCGGGACGCGGAGCATCGACGCCCCACTCCATCGCGCCCGAAGGAATGCCGGCGCGCTCGGCCACTGGCGTCCCCCCGTGTGGAGACGCGATGGACACCAGCGCCGCGATCTGCGAGCGCGCAAGGTGCGGCGCGACGAGGAGCGCTTCGGTGGCGTCAACACCACCCTTCGAGTATCCGAGAATGAGGTACCTGGGGCGCGTGTATCCCCGGAGGCGGCGTCTCTCCGTATCCTCTCGCAACGCCGTCACGATCTGCGCCGAGTTGACGCGCGCGCCGCAGCGACCGTCAACGGGAATGGTTAGAGTGCGGACGCCAAGCCTATCGCGAACGGCTCTCAGTCCCCGCGACCAGATCTCCTGATCGAAGAGCTCGGTGTAGATGCCGGGGACGTACACGACAGTGACGTCGCCAAGGTCGGGGTCGTAGAGCAGCGGCATCCGCGCCGGGTCGGCGGCGAGACGGAGCTTGCGTTCCGCGTAGACCTCACCGAACAGCCGGCGCGGTGTGACACTGTCCTCGAGAAGCGCGCCCGGGCTGGATGCGATCTCCTGCCGAAGCTTCGTGTGCCATTCCAGCGCAAAGCTTGCATCTCGCGTATCGGGTATGCTGTCTTCTTCGGGAGCAGCGAGAGCGTCGTCGAGATAGTAGGGCAGGGTCCAAAGCGCCATCGCGAGCTTGCGCGTCGCAGATCCGTCGCCCCCGCGCGGTTTCCCGGTGCCGAGCTGCGCGCGGAGGTCCGCCAGAGGCGAGAGCTCTCTTATTCCGCGCATTCGCAACTCCGCCTCCCTGACACGCTCGTCGGCGCGCTTCGTGTCCAGCGAATCCATCAGCGCGACAAGCGTGTCAACGTTTCCTGCCACGCCGCCCAGAATGTCTGCGCGCCTGAACGCCGACCGGGCGCGTGCCACCGAGCGACCGCTCGCATCGCCGACTCTCTCCGACGACATCGCGCTGAGGAGCCGCCGCATCACGTCGTAGTCAAAGTAGTCCATCGAGACTGCCATGGGCCTCGCGCGCCGCAGGAAAGACACAGCGTACGAATCGTCTTCCCGGCCCGTCGAAACCTTGTGGCCGCCGGACAGCAGGCCGCGGGCAAGAGCAACTGGATCGTGAGGAGCAAGGGCGGCGACGCGCGAGAGAACCGAATCCGCCGGGATTCCGATGACGTCGAGCACCTCGTTTCCGCGGACGAATGCCGGCACCGGCCCGGTCGTGCCGGCAACTACTCCCAGCGATGCGCGCGCGCCGAACATCCGCCTGGTTCCGATGATCTCCGTCCACGACGGGTGGCTCATCGAAGGGTAGGGCGCCACGCTGCGTCCGGCGTAGCGAAAGCGGCGGAACATGCCCCGCCGGCGTGCTTCCGTGAACGCTTCCCAGCTCAACCCGTCAACGGCGAGAAGGAGCTGCCGTGCGTGCGGTGCAATGGGCGCTGTGTCGGCCTTGTGATCAACCCATGCCCGCCGGCCGGCAACGCCGAGCGTAGCAGCCACGATTGCGGCCGCTGCGCCAAATATCACGAGTTGTTTTCCAGCGCGCCGACTCGGGGGCATGAATGCAATGGTTCGGGTTCTTCGCCGGAGGTCCTCTCAAGCCGGCGGGACAAGAATAAGTGCGCGACGGCTCTGGGGACATACGTATCCTTACGTATCCTTACGTATCCTTACGTAGCGGCTGCTTCCGTGGCCTTTACCCGCGGCTGCGCCGGAAAATGAATTCGGGCGCGAGAGCGACGCCTACCAGCGTCAACGGGATTATCTGCAGCGTTTGAATCAGCAGCGAAACCGCAATGGCGTCAGTCCGCGCCACCCCGAACTGCTCCGCGGTAAGCGCATAAACGAACTGAAAGAACCCGACATTTCCGGGCGTCGCCCGGATGACGAGACCCAGGTTGATGGCGAGCAGCGTGGCGAGGCTGCCCGCAACCGGGATTGACACGTGAGCAGCCGAGGCGGCCAGAGCGAAGGTTGCGAGCTGTCCGGCCCAGGCAAGCATCGAAAGAACGAGCGCTGCGCCAAACCGGCCGCCGGAGGTGAGCGACCGCGTGCTGGCGGCGAAGCCGGACACGTACCGCTTGATTCGCGATCCCGCGCCGAGGTCACGCGCAACGACGCCTTCGTCCGTAACCGGTCCGGTGCGGCGCGATGAAAAGACGAGGAGTGCGAGCAGGACAGCGATCACGGCGAGGAGCAGCTCGGCCGGATATCTCCATTTCTCGAGCGAGGGCGGCAGATCGAAGACGAGTGTCCCAACGACAATCAGGATCACGAATCCGACCGGATCGAACAGGCGTTCGAGGGCAAGCGTCGCGAGAACGCGCTCGCTTGGAATGCCGCTCGCGCGAGAGACGAAGACGACCCGGGCAGCGTCTCCACCATTGGCCACGAGCACGTTGTTGAGGCCGGCTCCCGCCACAGTGGCGCGCATCGCCAGCGACAGCGAGGAGGATCCCGCCGGCCTCAGGAACACCCACCACCTGAAGCCCTTCGCCGCCAGCGAGAGCAGGTTGACCGTTAGCGCTCCCAGAAGAAGCGGCGGCGACGCGCTCCGGATCGAATGCCACGCCTGGCTCCAGGCAATGGACCGGGCGAACAGGATCAGGAACACCACAATGACCGCGGATACTCCCCAGCGGAGAACCCGCGATGTGTTGCGGCTCATCAGGATGGCAGCGTCACGAAACTGTAGCCGCGCGCACGGAGCTCATCCACGATGCGGGGGACCGCGGCGGCCGTCTGGGCGCGATCGCCGTCGGGATTGTAGCCGTCTCCATCGTGGAGCAGGATGATCGAGCCTGGTCGCGCTCCCTCGACGGTCCGGGCGACGATCTCGGCAACTCCCGGATTGTCGCTGTCCCAGACACCGAGCGTCCATCCGACGACGCTCTCTCCCAGCGAACGCGCAATCGGGGACACCCACGGATTCCTGAATCCATGCGGCGCCCTGAAAATTGTCGGCGCCCTGAAAATTGTCGGCGAGTGGGCGCCGGTGCGCTCGATCGCGCGCTTGCCGAGCTTGATGTCCTGGCGGATGTAGAACGGCGACTTGAAGTGGAGCTTCCGGTGGAAATAGCCGTGATTGCCGATCTGGTGCCCTTTCAGGGTGGCGCGAGCGACGATCTCCGGCCACCGCTCGGCGTGTCGGCCGAGGACGAAGAACGTCGCCTTCACGTCTTTCGCGGCCAGGGCATCGAGAATCGCCGGGGTCGCGTTGGGGTTCGGGCCGTCGTCGAACGTCAGAGCGACAACCTGCTCGCTGGTATCGAGCCTGCCGAGAACGCTGCCGAAGACGGGGCTGTTACGGTAGAACGCTCCGTGAGCAGCGGCGCCGAGGACCGACAGGGCCGCTGCGGCAGCCCCGATCATGCGTCTCCAGGCACCCGCCCGAGCACGGCCGCGTACACGTCGAGCACGGCGGCGGTCACGGCTGTCCAGCTGTACAGCTCAGCGCGCTCGCGTCCGGTCGTCGCCAGCCGGGTTCGCAGCGACTCGTCATCGAGAAGCCGGACGAACGCGTCGGCAAGCGCTTCCCGATCGCCGGAGGGAGTCATCAGCGCCTCGCGCTCGTGCTTCACCACGTCACGGAATCCGAGAATGTCGGAGCAGACAATCGGCGTCTCGCACGCCATTGACTCGAGCAGCGTGATTCCAAACGATGCCTTCGTCGTGGGACACGCGTAGATGTCGCTGTGCGCGTAGTAGCCAGGGCGCCCGTCGAGAACAGCGCCGACGAAGGAGATGTCGGGATCGTTGCCCGCCGCTCGGAAATAGCGGTTGCGCAACGGTCCGTCGCCGACCACCACCAGCTGAGCCTCGCGGTTCCTGCCTCGAATGCGCTTGAAGGAGTCAATCAGCGTCGTGAGCCCGTTGCGCGGATCAAACCTTCCGAGAAAGAGAATTGTCGGGACATCATCGCGGATCTCCGCCGGGCGCGGGACGTCGGCATTGAATACATCGAGGTCAATGCCATTGGGAATGATCGTCCAGTTGGCCTCGAAGTACCGGTTCATGGCGATCGTCGTCGAGCGCGATACGGCGATCACGGCCTGCATTTCGTCGAGCCAGCGCTGAAGCGGCTTCCGCGCTATCGCAAAGCCGAAAGAGCTGTCGAAATAGGTATGGAAAGTGCCGACGACAGGGCACTGCGCTTCCATGAGCGCGACAAGTGGCAGCACCGGATGCAGCGGCGAGTGCACGTGAACGATGTCATAGTCGCCCCGCGCAAGGGTCCTCCGCATCTCCCTTCGAATGTCCCAACCGAGCGTGATCCGCGCCTGCGAGCCGTTGGCGTAGATGGTCTGGCTGCGGCCGAGCCTGATCACATGCGGACGCGGAGTGGCTCCGGCGATGTTGGACGTGATGATGTCCACGTGATGCCCGAGCTTGCGCGCTTCCTGCGCAAAATAATGGACGTGCTCGCAGACGCCGCCAAGATGCGGATAGTAATACTCGGTGACGAGCGCGATCCGCAGGCGCTTGCCAGGCGTCTCGGCCAGGCGAAGCCTGGGCGGCACTGGAGCGATGTCGAACGCGCGGGCAACATTGGTTCTAGTGGTCAAGAGCGGCATGAGCTGCGGCTAGTCGTGCAATCGGAACGCGGAATGGCGAGCACGAAACGTAATCAAGTCCCATTGAATGGCAGAGTCTTACGGAGGCTGGCTCGCCTCCGTGTTCTCCGCATAAACCCAGCTTCAGGGCGGGCCGTTCCTTCCTTCCGTCCTCGATCGCGATTCTCATGAGCCTGCCGACCCCGTCCGCGTCCAGCACCTGGAACGGGTCGTCGGCAAAGATACCGCGTTCCACATAAGACGGAAGAAACCGCCCCGCGTCGTCGCGGCTCAGGCCGAACGTGGTCTGAGTGAGGTCGTTGGTCCCGAATGAGAAGAACTCCGCGCTTCGGGCGATCGCGCCGGCGGTGAGCGCCGCACGCGGCAGCTCTATCATCGTGCCGATCATGTAGCTGACCGATTCGCCCATTACCCCCAGCACCTGTTGCGCGGCGTTTTCGAGAATGGCGCGCTGGTTGTCGAATTCCTTTACTGAGGATACGAGCGGCACCATGATCTCCGGCCGGACGTCGATTCCGCGTCGCATTGCCCGCACCGCGGCCTCGAAGATGGCACGGCCCTGCATCTCGGTGATCTCGGGGAAGGTGATGCCGAGTCGGCAGCCGCGGTGGCCGAGCATGGGATTGGTTTCGCGGAGCGACTCGACGATTCGCGACAGGTCGTGCCTCTCCAGGCCGAGCGTGCGTGCGAGCAGCTTGCTCTCCTCGCCGCCGTGCGGGAGGAACTCGTGGAGGGGCGGATCGAGGAGGCGGATGGTGACGGGCAGTCCGTTCATCGCCTCGAAGATTCCCTCGAAGTCGGCCCGCTGCATCGGAAGCAGTTTCGCGAGCGCGCGCCGGCGTCCCCCTTCGTCACGAGCGACGATCATCTCGCGCATCGCGGTGATGCGGTCGCCCTCGAAGAACATGTGCTCAGTTCGGCACAGCCCGATTCCTTCCGCACCGAAGTTGCGCGCGAGACGGGCATCGCGCGGCGTGTCGGCATTCGCCCTGACCCCGAGCCTTCGGCAGTCGTCCGCCCAGCTGAGCAGTTCGGAATATGAGCGGTAGAGCGGAGCGGCGGATGATGAAAGGGTTCCGTTCGTCACCTGCACCACTTCACTCGGGACGGTCGGAAGGTTCCCGCTGAACACCCGGCCGGCAGCCCCGTCCACGGTCAGCCAGTCTCCTTCGCTGATGGTGGTGCCATTGGCGGAGAAGCTGCGGTGCTGGACGTCCACGTGCATCTCCTTGCATCCCACGACCGCGCACTTGCCCATGCCGCGGGCGACGACCGCGGCATGACTCGTCATTCCTCCGCGGGCGGTGACAATTGCTCGGGCCGCGACCATCCCGTGGAAGTCCTCGGGCGTGGTTTCGTCCCGCACAAGGATCACGGCGTCGCCCGCCGCCGCTCTCGATTCGGCGCTGTCCGGATCGAATACGGCGATGCCGCTCACGGCGCCGGGGCTCGCGGGAAGTCCGGTGAACAGCGCCAGCGCACGCACCGAAGGGTCAATGATCGGATGCAGGAGCTGATCGAGCTGCGATGGGGGAACACGTTTTACCGCCTCAGTACGATCGATCAATCCCTCCATGACCATGTCACGAGCTATGCGCACGGCCGCAGCCGCGGTGCGCTTACCGGTACGCGTCTGGAGAAGAAACAGTTTCCCGCGCTCGACGGTGAACTCGAGGTCCTGCATGTCGGCGTAGTGGCGCTCGAGCCGATCCTGAATCTGGAGCAGCTCGCTGTAGGCCCCGGGGAGCAACGTCTTCATCTCGTCGATGTGCAGCGGCGTGCGGATGCCCGCAACGACGTCCTCGCCCTGCGCGTTCACCAGAAACTCGCCGTAGAACTTCTTCTCGCCGGTCGAAGGATCACGCGTGAATGCCACTCCGGTTCCCGAATCATCACCGAGATTGCCGAATACCATCGCGACCACGCTCACAGCCGTGCCAAGATCTTCGGCAATGCCGTTCACCTTCCGGTAATCGCGCGCCTTCTTCAGCGTCCACGATTTCCAGACGGCTTCGATTGCGCCCCATAGCTGCACGACCGGATCGGTGGGGAAGTCGCTGCCGGTGGCATTACGGACGCGCGACTTGTACTCCTCGACGAGATTGCGGAGTGCCTCCTCGTTCAGCTCCGCATCCGAGTGCGCTGCCGTCGTGAGACGGCGCGCACGGAGGAGGTGCTCGAAGTCGCCGATGGGGACACCCAGCACCACGTCGGAGTACATCTGGATGAAGCGACGATACGAATCGTACGCGAAGCGCGAATTGTTGCTCTGCTTCGCCAGGCCGAGCGCGGTGCGGTCGTTGAGCCCGAGATTGAGAATGGTCTCCATCATACCCGGCATGGACACGGGAGCACCGGAACGCACCGAGACGAGCAGTGGATTCCCGGGATCGCCGAGCTTCCTGCCCGTCGCCTGCTCCAGACGCGCGATGTTGCCTTCGACTTCGGCGCGAAGCCGATCGGCGTACTTGCCATCCCGCAGGTAGGCGATGCACTCGCTGCAGGCGATGGTGAAACCCTGCGGCACTGGCACGCCAAGGTTCGTCATCTCGGCGAGATCTGCCCCCTTTCCGCCGAGCACGGCTTTCATTGCGCGCGTTCCTTCGGCCTCGCCGTTTCCGAAGAAGAAGACGGACTGGGGCATCAGACTAGCAGCCACAACCGAAACGAAGCTTTTCCGGGTCTGTGGGCGGGGGAGTCGGATAGTCTCCCGAGAAGCATGCGTGGCAGAAGCCATCGGGGCCTCCGGGCACGGATTCGAGCATGCCGTCGAGCGACAGATAGCCGAGCGAGTCTACGCCGAGCGCGACTGCGATCTCGTCAACTCCGAGATTTGCGGCGATCAGCTCTTCGCGATTCGGCGTGTCTATGCCGTAGTAGCACGGACCCGTGATCGGGGAAGAGCTGACGCGCATGTGCACCTCGCGCGCGCCGGCGGCGCGAACCATCGCCACCAGACCTCGAGTCGTTGTGCCGCGCACGATCGAATCGTCAACCATCACAACGCTGCGACCATCGAGCACCTCGCGAACCGCGTTGTACTTGATCTTCACCTTCGCGTCACGGCCAGCCTGAGTGGGCTGAATGAATGTCCGGCCGATGTAGTGATTACGGATGAGAGCCAGCTCGAATGGCAACTTTGATTCCTCGGCAAATCCCAGCGCGGCGGAGTTCGAGGAATCGGGAACGCTGAACACGAGCTCTGCGCCAGGTGCGGGGCATTCGCGCGCAAGGCGCCGGCCAAGGTGCCGGCGCGCGCGGTCCACCGAGCCGCCAAACACGCGGCTGTCGGGGCGCGCGAAGTAAACGTACTCGAACACGCATTGTCGGCCTTCGCGGGCGGGAAGGGGATGCGACGACCGCATTCCCTCGCGGTCCACCGCGACGATCTCGCCACGCTCGACTTCACGGATGACCGTCGCTCCGACGATATCGAGCGCACAAGTCTCCGATGCGAACACATACGAATCCCCGAGCTTGCCCATGACAAGCGGCCTCCAGCCCCTCGGATCGCGCGCCGCGAGCAGCGTGTCGCCGATCGTGACGACGAGTGAGTAGGCGCCTTCCACGTCGCGAAGCGCGTCGGCGAGCTTCCCCTCGGGCGTCTCGGCGCTGGAGCGCGCGATACGGTGAACGAGCACCTCGGAGTCCATCGTCGAAGTGAATATCGAGCCCATCGCCTCGAGATCGCGCCGCATCTCCGTAGCGTTTATGAGATTGCCGTTATGAGCGAGTGCGATATGTCCGTCGCGGAATCGCGCCAGCACCGGCTGGGCGTTCTCGATCGTGGAGGAGCCGGCGGTGCTGTAGCGCGTGTGGCCGATGGCTACGTCGCCCTCCATGCCGCGCACGTCGGCGAACTTCAGTCCGTCCGACACGAGACCCATCGTTTTCATCGCCCGTGCATTTCCTTCCCGGTTCGACGTCACGATCCCGGCCGATTCCTGTCCGCGGTGCTGCAGCGAGTAGAGGCCGAGATGGGAGATCTCAGCCGCGTTGGGATGTCCGTGAATTCCAAATATTCCGCACATGGCTCAAACCACCGTCATTGCAGCTTCCGGCGCGGCCACGACTGCCGGCGCCGACATGATCCCGGCAATGGATTCGTGCCATGCCGAGGAGAGTGTTGCGATCTCCGTTCGGATGACGCGGTCATTGGCGCGCATCGTGAATCCACCCTCGCGCGGCTTCACGACGCCGATCCGTCGCACCGGAACTCCGTGCTGCCGCGCAATCCGCTCGAGCGTGTCCGCCGAGTCGGAGCTCACGACGTAACGGCCCTGCGTCTCGCCGAACAGCGCGGCCCTCGCCGGCACGCCCGATAGGTCGCCAAGATCGATGTCGGCGCCTGTCTGCGCCCGGAGATCGGCAATGCACGATTCAGCGAGAGCGACTGCGAGACCCCCGTCGCTGCAGTCGTGCGCCGAATGAACTGCGCCGGCGGCGATTGACTCGAGCAGAGCATCTATCGCCCTGCGCTCGTGATCCAGGTCGCAGGCGGGAGGGGTGCCTGCGACGACGCCGTGTATCGTCGCCATGTACTCGCTGCCGCCAAGCTCGTCGCGTGAATCGCCCATGAGTAGAATGATATCGCCCGCAGCTCTGAAGGTGGCGGGTGTGACGTGATCGAGCGAAGCGACGAGCCCGACCATGCCGACAACAGGAGTCGGATAGACGGCTCCCATCGGGCTCTCATTGTATAGCGAGACGTTCCCGCCGGTGACCGGAGTGGAGAGCGCTGTACACGCCTCGGCCATGCCCTTGATGGCCTCACGGAGCTGATGGTACACGGCCGGCTTGCGGGGATTGCCAAAGTTGAGGCAGTTGGTGATGGCCATCGGACGCGCGCCGGTGCATGCGACGTTGCGCGCCGCTTCGGCGACGGCGATACGGCCTCCCGACAGCGGATCCAGATAGGTATAGCGACCGTTGCAGTCCGTCTTGAGCGAGATGGCCTTGTTGGTTCCGCGGATGCGCAACACTGCGGCATCGCCTCCGGGACCGATCACGGTGTTGGTGCGAACCGTCGAATCGTACTGCCGGTACGCCCACGCCTTGCTGGCGATGGTCGGCGAGGCGAGAAGGCGTGCGAGCGTCCACGCTGGATCGCTCTCTTCGGGTAATTCCGCGATCGCCGATACGTCCTGCGCGCGCAGGACGGCGATGACGGGATCTTCCCTCGCCTCGGGCGAATAGCGCGGGCAGTCAGTGACCAGCCTCGACCCGGGAAACTCGGCTACGACCCGGTCGCCCTCCGTCACTCTGTACACCGGCTCGGCAATCACTTCACCTATGACTTCCGCTGTCAGATCCCACTTCGTCAGGATCGCTTTCACTTCCTCTTCGCGGCCACGGTACGCCACGACGAGCATCCGCTCCTGAGACTCGCTGAGCAGAATCTCGTATGGCGTCATGCCCGTTTCGCGCACCGGCACCTTGGATACATCTATGGTCACGCCTACATCGCCGCGCTCCGCCATTTCAGCCGACGACGAAGTGAGGCCGGCCGCGCCCATGTCCTGGATGGCGACGATGTGGCCGCTGCGTATCAGCTCGAGACTCGCCTCGAGAAGCAGCTTCTCGGTAAACGGATCCCCGACCTGTACTCTCGGACGCCGGGAGCCACTTGCTTCTGAAAGATCCTCGGACGCGAATGACGCCCCGTGAATGCCATCGCGTCCCGTTCGCGCGCCTACCGCAATGATGGGATTGCCCACACCCTCGGCCTTTGCGCGAATCAGATCGTCCTCGTGCATGAGCCCCACGCACATCGCGTTGACAAGCGGGTTTCCCTCGTACGCGGAATCGAACACGATCTCGCCGGCGACCGTCGGAATCCCGACGCAGTTGCCGTAGTCCCCGATGCCCTTCACGACCCCGGCGAACAGGTAGCGCACGCGAGCGCTGTCGAGCGATCCGAAGCGGAGCGAGTTGAGCATCGCTATTGGACGCGCGCCCATGGTGAATACGTCGCGGAGAATTCCTCCCACTCCTGTTGCCGCTCCCTGATACGGCTCGACCGCTGACGGATGGTTGTGCGATTCGATCTTGAACGCCACGGCGAGCCCGTCGCCGATCGAGATCACACCGGCATTCTCGCCCGGACCCTGCAGGACCCACGGCGCGGAGGTCGGAAGCGTGCGCAGAAGGTTGCGCGAATGCTTGTATGAGCAGTGCTCGCTCCAGAGAGCGCTGATCACCCCGAGCTCGGTGAACGTCGGACTGCGGCCGAGCATCGCGACGAGGCGATCGTATTCGCCGCCCGTGAGTCCGTGTTCCGCCACGAGCTCCGGAGTGATTTTCGGATCGCCAGGGCGGGGAAGTACTTCGCTCATGCTCAGGCCGCAACCCGCGCCAGCACGGACTCGAACAATGGAAGCCCGTCACGCGATCCGAGGAGCGTGTCGAGCGCGCGCTCCGGATGGGGCATCATGCCAAGAACGTTGCCCTCGGAGCTGACGATTCCGGCGATGCCGTTCGCCGAACCGTTGGGGTTGCCGGTATCCGTGGGATTCCCTGAATCATCCACGTACCGGAAGACCACCCGGTTGGTGCCCTCGAGCTCATCGAGCGTGGACGCGTCGGCAGTGTAGCGGCCGTCGCTGTGTGCGATCGGCAGCCGGATGAGCTGGTCGCGAGCGTACGCGGCCGTGAACATGGTGTCGGCGTTCTCCACCCGCAGCGTAACCATCGCGGATATGAACTGAAGAGAAGCGTTTCGCAGCAGCGCTCCGGGAAGGAGTCCTGCCTCACACGCAATCTGGAAACCGTTGCAGATGCCGATGACTGGCCCGCCCTTTCGCGCGTGAGCGGCGACCTCCCGCATCACGGGACTGAACCGGGCGATGGCTCCCGCGCGGAGATAGTCGCCATAGCTGAATCCACCGGGCAGGATGATGACATCGGCGCCCTGAAGATCGTGGTCCTTGTGCCAGATGTAGACGGCTTCCTCGCCAAGCGAATCAACGACAGCGTGATACGCGTCGTAATCGCAGTTGGATCCGGGAAAGGTGACGACGCCGAACTTCATCTTTCGGCTGCCGATTCGATCTCGAAGTCTTCCGTGACGGGGTTGCCGAGCAGCCGCTCGCACATTGCGCGAACAGAAGAGGCCGCATCCTCCGCGCTCGCAGCCTCGGTCTCGATCACAATATGTCGGCCGACGTGCACCTCGCGGACACCTTCGAATCCGAGCGAATGGAGTGCGCCTTCGACAGCTTTGCCCTGTGGATCGAGGATGCCGCGGCGAGGTGTGACGTGAACTGAAACCTTGTAGGCTTTCACTTGTCTCCGTCTCCACCGGGCCGCGGTGGGAGTCCGTGCGATGGGTTGTTACGGGGATAGGGCCGCCGGCGTCTCCGGCGTCGGTGCTCCTGTTCCTGATCGGGGGTGATGTCGGCGGCGGCGATCCGAACGTCGGGCTCGAGCTCCTCGTCGGAATCCGAGATCACTGCCACATCACCGCGTGGTTTGCGCCCGATCAGGCCGAAATAAACCGTTTTTGCGACGCCGTAGACGACATAGACCACGAGCGCCGGAAAGTAGAACTGCTTTCGGAGCACGATCATCCCGATGACCGTGCCGATGACGACGAGCGATCCCATGATCTCGCTGATCTTCCTGAATCCGACCGTGGGGACTGCGGGATACGAGACGTTGCTGATCATCAGGAAAGCGAGCGCGAGCATCAGGAAGCGAAGCCAGAAGTGCCATGGCAGGTCGCCGAGCACGGTCTCGTTGTACAGCGTGCTCTGGCTGAACCAGTAGTACGTCGCCAGAGTCATTCCGGCGGCGGGGCTTGGCAGCCCATGGAAATACCGCTTGGCGCGCCCGGCCTGCTCGACGTTGAATCGCGCGAGGCGGATCGCCGCGCACAGGACGTAAAGGAAGGGAATCAGCCACTCCCATCCCTCACGATTCAGGACGGCGAAGTACATGATCATCGCCGGCGCGAGGCCGAACGTGATCACGTCCACGAGCGAATCGAGCTCCGATCCGAAGCGCGTACCGCTCCCGGTCGCTCTCGCAATGCGTCCATCGAGCGCGTCGGCCACGCCGCCGAGGACGATCAGCAATCCGGCGAAATCGAACTGGCCTCGCGACGCCGACACGATCGCGAAAACGCCGCAGAACAGGTTGGCAAGCGTGAGCCCGTTCGGCAGCACCACGACTGCGCGCCTCAAGCGGCGTGGCGGCCCGACATCCCGTCGTGCAAGCCGGTCGTCGGTAGCGCTCATGGCGACGGGAACTCGGCCAGCACGGTCGTGCCGGCGGTGGTCAGCTCTCCGAGCCGCGCGCGAAGCTTCGCGTCCGTCGGAATGAACACGTCAACGCGCGATCCAAACCGGATGATGCCCATCCGCTCGCCCTGTCTCACCTGCTGTCCGTCACGGCTGTAGGTAACGATGCGCCGGGCGATGAGCCCGGCGATCTGGCGCACGAGGATGCGGTACTGGCCCGATTCGATGCCGACTGAACTCTGTTCGTTCTCGAGACTCGATTTCTCGGCGGCGGCGTTCAGGAACTTGCCCTTGTTGTAATGGACGTACCGGACGACGCCGTCCACCGGATAACGGTTCACGTGAACGTTGAACACGTTCATGAAGATTGACAGGCGTGTCGCGCGGCCTCCGATGAAAGCCGGCTCCTCCAGCTCCGTGATCATTATCAGCCTTCCGTCGGCGGGTGCGACGACGATGTTCGCGCCGCGCTCCCCGGTCCGTTCGGGATCGCGGAAGAAGTAGGCGACGCACAGCGCTATCACGGTCACGATGAGGGCCAGAAGCCACAACGCCCATGACCGCCGCGCCAGCGCGAGCGCGAATACCGCCACGGCGGCAGCGACGGCGATACCGATGAAAGGATATCCTTCGCGGGCGAAGTTCAATTGAATGCTCCGGGAGCGAGCGGCGCGAGGGTGAGACGGCGGAAAATCTCCAGATAGCGCTCGCTGGTGGCGTTTACGACATCTGGCGGAAGAGGTGGAGGAGGGCTCTCGCCGTCCCAGCGGCCGGCGCGCCTCTCGCCATCGAGATAATCACGCAGCGGCTGCTTGTCGAAGCTGGGCTGTGGCCGGCCGGGCCGGTAGAGATCGGCGGGCCAGAAACGGGAGCTGTCCGGTGTCAGCACTTCGTCCACTAATATAACACGCGACGAATCGAACTCGTCTCCACGCCTGGCGTCTTCGGCAGGCGGAAGATACCCGAATTCCAGCTTGGTATCGGCAATGATGATGCCCCGTTCAGCCGCCACCGCGTTTCCGAATTCGTAAACGGAGCGTGTCAGCCGCTCCAGCTCGGCGGTTTCGCTCCGGCCGATCGCGGACTCCATGCGGAAAATCGAGATGTTTTCGTCGTGTCCCGCTTCGGCCTTGGTCGCCGGGCTGAAGATCGGCGAGGGTAACCGCTCGGATTCAGTGAGACCTTCCGGCAGCGGCTCGCCGGCGAGTGTCCCGCGTTCCGCGTATTCTTTCCAGGCCGAGCCCGAGATGTATCCCCGGATGACGCACTCGACGGGGAATACGTCGGCCCGGCGACACAGCATTGATCGTTGGTCCAGCTCAGGGGCGAACAGGGCGAGCGAAGGAACCTGATGCAGAATATCGGCAAGAGTCGCGCTGATCATGTGATGTGAGAGGCGGCTCTCGAGTTGCCGGAGCCACCACGCGGTGATCTGAGTGAGGACCGCGCCTTTTCGGGGAATCGGCTCCGCCATCACGACGTCGAACGCGCTCACTCTGTCGGTCGCGACGAGCAGAACCCTCTCGCGGTCAACCTCGTAGACGTCGCGGACTTTGCCCCGGCGAAGGAGACGGAGGGGCAGGTCGGTCCGCGTGACAGTCATTAGACCCGTATCTCTTCTTCGGCGGGCAAGGCCGGCGCACCGGCGAGCACGGGCTCGATGACCCCAGCGAGAAACTCGTCCACCTGTTCAGCGGCTCGACCGGTGTACTGCGAAGGATCGGCGAGAAGACCAAGATCCTCCCGCGAAAGCCCGAGCTCGGGATCCTGTGCGAGACGGTCGAGCAGGTCGTTGGTCGGCGCGCCGTCCTTGAGCGCGCGTGCCGCGGCGATCGAGTGGCGCCGGATCACCTCATGAGCCGCCTGCCTGTCGCCGCCGCCTTCCACCGCCCGGACGATCATCTTCTCCGTCGCCATGAAAGGCAGCTCGGCGTCAATGCGCTGGCGAATGCGCGACGGGTGCACCTCGAGGCCCGCTGCGACATTGGACATCAGGATCAGGATGGCATCCGCTGCAAGAAACGATTCCGGTATGACGAGGCGCCGGTTCGCGCTGTCGTCGAGCGTGCGCTCGAAGTACTGCACGCTGTGCGTCTGATTCGCGTTCCCCTCGACGGAAAGCACGAAACGCGACAACGCGTTGATGCGCTCGGAGCGCATCGGATTCCGCTTGTATGCCATCGCTGATGAGCCCACCTGCTCCTGCTCGAACGGCTCTTCGATCTCGCCGAATGACTGCAGCATACGCACGTCGCCCGCGAATTTGGCCGCGCTCGCGGCAATGCCGCTCACCGCGGAAAGAACGCCGGCGTCGATTTTTCTCGTATAAGTCTGACCGGTCACCGCCAGCGAGGCGGAGAAATCCATCCGCGAAGTGACCATGCGATCGAGATGTAACACCGCGGCGTGGTCGCCGCGGAGAAGCTCGAGGAAAGTCGCCTGCGTTCCCGTCGTGCCCTTCACGCCGCGGAATGGCATCGCGGCGCGACGATAATCCACGTCTCTCAGGTCCAGAACGAGGTCCTGCATCCACAGCGTCGCCCGCTTTCCGACCGTCGTCAGCTGTGCGGGCTGGAGGTGGGTGTAGCCGAGGGTCGGCTCGGCACGCCATTCGCGCGCGAAGGCGGACAGGGAGCGGAGCACGCCGAGCAGCCGGCCGCGCAGGAGCTCGAGCCCCCGACGCATCAGGATCAGGTCGGCGTTGTCCGTGACGTAGGCACTTGTCGCCCCGAGATGAATGAACGGCTTGGCGGCAGGCGCGACGTCGCCGAAAGCGTGGACGTGAGCCATGACGTCGTGACGGAATCGCCTCTCGTATGCGGCAACCGCGTCGAAATCAATGTCGTCGAGATGCTGGCGCATCTGCTCGATCGCTTCGGCGGGAATATCAACGCCGAGCTCGCGCTCAGCCTCGGCGAGAGTGAGCCATAGTCTGCGCCACAGCCCGTAGCGGGTGCGCGCCGACCACAGCTCGAGCATCGCTCGCGACGCGTAACGGCCGGCGAGAGGGGACGTCCAGGTATCGTGCATCTATTGAATCACGAACTCAGTGGTGTACACCCGGCCCTGCCGCTCGATGTACATGACGATGCCGCCCCGGCCGGCGTAGTAGTCGAGCGCCCGGGCAGCCGATTCGGCGTCCGCGACGGGCACGCGGTTGATTTGGAGAATTACGTCGCCGGCCTGAATTCCGAGCTGGTCGGCGACGCGCGGCGATACCGCCTGGACGAGCGCTCCGTTGGCGCGCCTGATATTGCGCTCGGCGCGAATGGCGGGAGTGAGCGTCACGAGCTGAATCTCGCGAAGGACAGTGACCTTCGGAGCGTTGAGCTCGGGCAGATCGGCAACGCGCACATTGACCCTTACTTCGCGATCGCCCCGTCGCAGGATGAGGGGCACGTCGTCGGTGACGCGCAGCTCGAGCCGCTCCGCTTCCCAGTCATATGCGCTGTGAATGGCTCTGTCACGCGATTGAACGAGTATGTCGCCCGGCTGTATCCCCCCGCGCGCCGCCGGTGAACCCGGCACTACCGAGCTGATCGCAACGCCGCGCGTCTGCACATTCGATCCTCCGGCCGGCGGAGTCACGAGCTTGATTCCCACCCACGGGCGGCGGATCACGCCGTGCGCGAGAAGGTCTTCGGTCACGCGCTTGGCGCGATTGATGGGAATCGCGAATCCGAGCCCGATCGACCCGCCGCTCGGAGAATAGATGGAGCTGTTGACTCCGATCACCTCGCCCAGCGCGTTGACAAGCGGCCCTCCGGAATTGCCAGGGTTGATGGAGGCGTCCGTCTGGATCATGTCCACGTAGACGCCGGCGCCGCCGCTTTCCGCGGCAAGGTTGCGTCCCGTCCCGCTCACCACGCCGGCGGTGACGCTCGGCTCGGTGTTGGCAAGAAGGAATCCAAAGGGACTTCCAATCGCGATCGCCCATTCGCCAATGAGAAGATTGGATGAGCTTCCAAGCGGGGCGACGGGCAGGTTCTTCGCGTCGATCTTGATGACGGCGAGGTCGTTGGTCTCGTCCGCTCCGAGCAGCCGGGCCGTATACCGCGTGCCGTCGCGCAGCGCGACGGAGATCCTGGTGGCACCGCTGATTACGTGAGCGTTGGTGACGATGACACCGTCTTCGCGGACGATGAATCCTGACCCGAGTCCCGACGATGCGCGGCGTCCCGATCTGCCGCCGAAGAACTGCTCGTAGAAATCGGCTGGCACCGCTTCCACCATCTCTGTTTGAACGGTCACGACCGCTGGGGACACTCGCGCCACCGCGGACGTGATGGCTGTCCGGCGCTGGCCGGATATCTGTGCCGTCTGATCCGGGGGAAGCTGGGTCGCCTGGGCGGAGGGCAGCGAATCGCCCTTGCACGCCGCTGCTGCGACCGTGGCGATGACGAATGCGAATCTCATCTGTCGGTAGTCGGCCTCGGGCGCCTGCTCAGGCTGTTGAGAAAACGATCGAGGCTGCGGTCGGTGAGCGGGTGCAAGAGCAGCGACTGAAGCACATCCGGGCGCATCGAGATGATCTGTGCTCCGGCGGAGATGCATTCCGTGAACTGGGCGCTCGTCTGCGGTGACGCGACCATCACGTCGCACTCGCACTCGCTTGCTTCCAGAAGCGAGCGGATCTCGGAGACGGCATCGGCGCTCGTCTGCCCCTGCGCCTCGAGATCGTGGAGCGAGACGCGGACCATGGACGCGCCGGCTTTCGCGGCGAGGACAGCCTGCGCTCCGTTGAACACGAAATTGGCGCAGATGCCGACGCCCTCGAGACTCAGCCGATGCATCGGCACGATGGCGTCCTCGACGAGCGGCAGCTGAACGATAATGTGGTCGGAGATCTTCGCCAGCTCGCGAGCCTCGCGGTACATGTCGGCACCGTTTACCGCCGCAACCTCGATGCAGATCGGGATGGCGAACTCCTGCGCTACGGCTTCGATCAGCGCACGGCCATCGGCGGATTCGCTGCCGGCGTACGCCGAATCAGACATGACAACGCCGTCCGCCAAGCCAGCCTCGACGGAACGCCGGATTTCCTGTAATGAAACGCTTTCAATAAAAATGTTCATGCGTCCGCCAGATAGAGTGCCTGAGGGTATTCTACGCTTTCCAGATACAGGCCGTGCGACGGTGCCGGCGGAGAAACTTCCCGGTTGTCATCCGCCGCGAGAAGCCTGCTCATGACCGCGAGCTCTCTGCGACCCGCGGCGATGTCGAGCATCGTGCCCACCAGGAATCTCACCATGTGGTGCAGAAAACGGTTCGCGCGAACAACGAAGGTGAGCCCGCCCTCCCGCTCGACCCACATCGCTTCAGTCACGACGCAGCGGTGATCGTCGGTGGCAGGCGCCGTGCCCTTTACCGCGAATCCCCGAAAACAATGATCGCCCGTCACGAGCGCCGCGGCCGCGTCGAGCATCGCCCGGTCGATCGGCCGTCTCCACACCAGCTCGCGCCGGCTTCTGAAAGGACTTTCGGCATCAGTATCGGTCCCCACGAGGTACCTGTACGATCGGGACAGCGCGCTGTATCGCGCGTGGAAGTCGTCGCGCATCGCCATCGCTCTCGCCACTCTCACGTCCGGCGGAAGAACTGCGTTCAGCGCCCGCCTCAGCTCCGGTGGGGTCCATTTCGCTGGAACGCGAACTCCCGCTGCCTGGCCAAGGGCATGAACTCCGGCGTCGGTTCGACCGGCTCCGAGCACCGCGATGTGGCTTCCGCAAAGGCGCTCCATCGCGTCCTCGATCACTCCCTGAACCGTCCTCGCATCGGGTTGCCTCTGCCAGCCAGCGAACAGCGCGCCATCGTACTGTAGAACGAGCTGCACCGTCCGCGATTCCATTGTTCAAGTTATCGCTGTCCGGTACTCGCGGCAAACGACCACCCGGCGCATCTGCTGGGCGCTCGTCTTCGCGTCAGGGCGCGCGCGAGAACGTCGGCCGGCGTTGACATTGATATCGGCACAGGTGAAACTCGATGACGTACCGATCCGTACCCGAAGCTCTCCTCAATGGCCCCTCGAACTCTCGCTACGCTCGCAACAGTGCTTTCTGCAGCCCGTGACGCGGACGCGGCGCTTACGCTGATTCAGCACGAAGCGACTGATATCGAGCGCGCAGCGCAGTTGGTGCTCTTCATCTGCGATTCGCGACGCCAGCTCATCACCGAGCGCCTGAGCCCGGTCGGCGACGTCGTGGCGCGCACGCCGCTCAATGTTTCGATCGACCAGCTGCCGGCACCGATTCGCAGAGCGCTGAGCTCGGGCGCGTCGCTCGTCGATTTCGGCGCCGAATCCGATGACTACATGAAGCTCCTCGGAGTGAATCCGCAGCAGCAGGGAGGGATTCTCTCCGTTCGCGGTCTGTCGCTCGACGGAGAGCTCTCCGGCTTCATGGCACTCTACGAGCCGCGGCGGCGATTCGGTCCGCGCATCGTCGAGCGACTCGCTCCGGCGCTCGATCTCTTCGCACTCGCCTTCGAGCGCATCGCGGAGCATGAAGCCCGCTTCGAAGCGGTCCGCACGCTCGAGGAACTGACGCGCAACATCCACTCGGAATACAACCGGGCGCTGAAGCAGCTCAAAGCGGAGCTGGAAGACGCGAAGAGCGCATGCGCAAATCCGGGAGCTCGAGAGGCCGCGCGCATCGCCGAGCTCGAGCGCCTCGTCGCCGACGCGAACGATGAGATCCAGAGGCGCGCCGAGCGACTGCACGCCGTCGAAGACCAGGTGTCGCAGGCGGTGGGGCGCCTCGAACAGGCGCACGTGGATCTGCACACGCAGACAGAGCTGGTGCGGGCGCACGCCAACGTCATCTATCAGATCGAGCGTGCGCTGGACGAGACCGACGGTGCACCTGCCCCGACGGAGGCGCTGAAGAAAGTCAGGGCCTCGCTCGCCTCGCGGCAGTAGCCCGCTCGCGACACCGCGTGACGAGTCCTCTGCCCGAGTCGGCGCTGCAAGCCGCAATCACCAGGCTCGCGCACCATCAGCCAATCTCCGCCGATGATGCGTTCGAAGCGTTCGGAGTGGTGATGCGCGGCGAGGCTTCGGCGATTCAGATAGCTGCCCTGCTCGCCGGACTTCGCGTCAGGGGGGAGACATCGGACATCGTGGCGGGCGTCGTGCGCGCGCTCCGGGAAGTCATGGTGCGACTGCCGTCCGCTCACCCGGAAGAGCTCGTGGACACCTGCGGAACTGGTGGCGGTGCGGTCGCGACTTTCAACATCTCCACCGCCGCGGCCCTGCTCGCAGCCGGGGCGGGGGTGCGGATCGCCAAGCACGGCAACCGCTCCTTCACGTCGCGCTGCGGCAGCGCGGACGTCCTCGAGGCGCTCGGTGTCGCCATGGATGCGCCATTGTCCACGATGGAGTCGGCGCTGGAAAAGGCCGGCATCGTTTTCATGTATGCGCCGATGATGCATCCCGCCATGCGGCACGTGGGACCGATAAGACGCGAGCTCGGAATTCCAACCGTGATGAACGTCGTGGGACCGCTGGCGAACCCGGCCGGCGCTGCGCGCCAGGTCGTCGGTGTCGCCGATGCCCACCGCGTGCCAATCCTCGCCGGCGCGCTGGCCGCCTTGGGCTCCCATCACGCGATGGTCGTGCACGGCGAGCCGGGTCTCGACGAGATATCGCCGCTCGGCATCACGCGCGTCGTCGAGATCCGGAACGGGGCAACGCAGGAATGGAGCATTGACCCGTCGGAATACGGCCTCGAATCCGGCGATCCGTCGGAGCTGGCGGGGGGTGATCCAGCCGACAACGCGCGCATCGTGCGTGACGTGCTCGGCGGCGGCGGAACCCGCGCCGCCCGCGCGGCGGTGATGCTGAACGCGGCGGCCGCCATCTACGTCAGCGGCCGTGTAAAGGACTATGCGGATGGAATCGCTTCTGCGCGAGCTGCGCTGGAAGCAGGGAAGGGCCTCGAAGCCCTCGAGCGGCTCCGTGCCGCCTATTCAGTTGCGACCTAGCAGCGCCTCAGCACGCCGACGACGATCCCCTGAATCGAGATGTCGTTTTCGTGCACGTAGATCGGCGCCATCGCTTCGTTCGCGGGCTGCAGCCTGATCCTTCCATCCTTCTCGCGGTAGAGCTTCTTCACCGTCGCCGACGTTCCGTCAATCAGCGCGATGACCATCTCGCCGTTGTCGGCGCTCTGCCGCTCGTTGACGATGACAAAATCCCCATCGCGGATCTGCTCGTCGATCATCGAGTTGCCGCGGACACGGAGTACATAATGATTCCCGCCGCGGCGCACGAAATCGTCGGGAACCGAGATCATCTCCTGCGACTGGATCGCCTCGATCGGCATGCCCGCCGCAACCGAACCCATCAGCGGTAGCTGAAGCGCGCGCGGATAAATATCCGATGGAAGCACTTCGATCGCGCGGCTCTCATTGTATTCGCGCTTGATGTAGCCCTTGCGCTCCAGGTTGCTCAAGTGCTCGTGGACAGTCGCCAGCGAGCTGTAGTTGAAGCGCGCGGCAATCTCCTCGAAGCTGGGGGCGTAGCCGTTCTCGCCCGAATACTCTGTGAGGTAAGTAAGTATCTCACGCTGGCGCTTGGTGACCGACATATCTTTCCCGTGATGAAGGGTCCTGAGTAAGCCCGGCAGCCAAACCGAACATTTGCCGAATTCGAAGATTATCCGAACAACTCCCGAAGCGCAAGGAGATTCGGCGTGGAAGCCTCCCGCCGGAACCCTCGGCGAACTCGTACGCCTGGCATGGCAGCGGGTCGCCCGTCTGGAGAGCGGCGCCGGCGCGATAGACAGCGAGGCCACGGTACACCTTGCCAGGCCTTCCCTGCGCCATGCCCTCACTGGAGCACACGTCGGCGTGATCGCCGAGATCAAGCGCAGCTCGCCGTCGAGGGGAGCGATCAATCCCGGGCTCGACAGCGCGCGGCAAGCGCGCGCGTATTCCGATGGCGGTGCGGTGGCGATATCGGTTCTCACCGAGCCTTCGGCTTTCGGTGGAAGCGACGAAGACCTCGGTATCGTGCGCTCGGCCGTCGGTGTGCCGCTTCTCAGGAAAGACTTTCACGTCAGCGAATCACAACTCGTCGAGGCGCGTCGGCTCGGCGCGTCGGCGGCGCTCGTGATCGTCAGAGCCATCGAACCATCCCGGCTTCGATCGCTTGCGCAAGCCGCGCGTGATGTGTCGCTCGAGCTTGTCTTCGAGATTCGCGATGAGATTGAGCTCGATCGGGCGCTCGGCGCCGGCGCCGAAATCATCGGCGTGAACAATCGCAATCTCGAGACGCTCGAGATTGATCCGCACACGGTGAAGAGGATCGTGCCGCTGATCCCGCCCGAATGTGTGGCAATCGCGGAAAGCGGGTATTCGACGCGCGATCAGGTCGTGGAGGCGGCGCGGGCCGGCGCCGACGCGGTCCTCGTCGGGTCGTCGGTATCCGCATCGCCCGATCCGGCTGCGGCCGTGGGGGCACTTGCCGACGTGCCAAGACGTCCGCGTACCCGGTGAGCCCGACACCCACAGCGCCACAATGACGAAGATCAAGTTCTGCGGGATCACCCGCCCTGTAGATGCCGAGGTCGCGGCGTCGCTCGGCGCTTCACACGCCGGTGTGATCTTCGCCGAGAGTCCGAGGCGCGTGACTCCGCTCCGTGCACGGGAGATCTTTGCATCAGCCGGACAGCTGAAGCGGGTTGGCGTCTTCGGCCACGCCAACGCTGGAGAAGCTCTACGGGCAGCGCGCGATGCCGAGCTGGACGTGATGCAGTTGCACGGGTCGTTCGGGCCGGATGACCTCGCGCGGATGCGCGACGATTTCGAGGGCGAGCTATGGCCCGTGGTCGCGATCGACGAATCGCACGGAGCTCTGCCGCCCGGGTGGGACGAACTTGTGGATGTCGCCGACGCGATCCTGCTCGATACGAGGGTGCGGGGCGCGAGCGGCGGCACAGGCCGCACCTTCGACTGGATGGCGATCGCGCCGAAGATCCGCGACGCGGGACTCCTCGTTCCAACCGTCCTCGCCGGCGGATTGACCCCTCTGAACGTGGGCGCCGCAATAGCCGCCCTGGCCCCGGCGATAGTGGACGTCTCATCGGGCGTGGAAGCGGCACCGGGGATAAAGGATGCCGCTCTGATGCGCGCTTTTGCCGATGCGGTACGTTCCGCGTCTATAGTATGACAGGCTTTGCCGGCCAGCCATGAATTCAATGACCTCGATGCGATCAAACGACAGATTCGGAGAGTACGGGGGACGTTATGTCCCCGAGACGCTCATTCCCGCTCTCGACGAGCTGGACGCGGCGTTCGACAGCGCCATGGCGGATCCATCCTTCGTCCGGTCCGTGGACGAAATGCTGTCCACCTATGTCGGGCGACCGTCGCCTCTCAGCAGCGCGCCGCGTTTCTCGGAGAAGATCGGAGCCGAGGTCTACCTGAAGCGCGAGGATCTGAATCACACCGGCGCGCACAAGATCAACAACACCGTCGGGCAGGCGCTGCTCGCGATGCGCATGGGAAAGCGGCGGATCATCGCCGAAACCGGCGCCGGCCAGCATGGCGTCGCCACCGCTACGGTCTGCGCGCGTTTCGGGCTCGATTGCACGGTTTACATGGGCGAGGAGGACATGAGGCGTCAGGCCCTCAATGTCTATCGCATGCAGCTGATGGGCGCGCGTGTCGTTCCCGTCACGTCGGGAACGCGGACGCTCAAGGACGCGACCAGCGAGGCGATCCGGGACTGGGTGACGAACGTCAACGACAGCTATTACATCATCGGCTCTGTCGTCGGCCCTGCTCCGTATCCGCGCATGGTCCGCGAGTTCCAGGCGGTGATCGGCCGGGAGGCGCGCGAGCAGATGCTCGCGACGGCCGGACGCCTGCCGAATACTGTCGTGGCCTGCGTCGGTGGCGGTTCGAACGCCATGGGGATCTTCCATCCGTTCGAAAGCGATGTCGCGGTCGAACTGGTGGGAGTCGAAGCCGCGGGACATGGTCTCGAGACTGGTGAGCATTCCGCGTCTCTGCTGAGAGGCCGGCCCGGTGTTCTGCATGGCACTCTCAGCTATCTCCTTCAGGACGAAGGCGGCCAGGTGCACCCGGCTCACTCCATTTCGGCGGGTCTCGATTATCCGGGAGTGGGGCCGGAGCACGCGTTCCTCAAGGATTCCGGCCGCGCGACGTATGTAGCCGTCACCGACGAGGACGCACTCCGCGGGTTCGCCATGCTCAGCCGCCTCGAGGGAATAATCCCCGCGCTCGAGACGTCGCACGCTGTCGCGTGGGTTGCCGATAACGCGTCCCGCTGGAGCCGCGATGACGCGGTTCTCATCTGCGTCAGCGGTCGCGGAGACAAGGACATGGCGCAAGTCGCCGAGCTGGGGTTCCTGGACAAGTGACGGGATCGCCTGCTCTGGAGAACGATCTCGAGCTGCCGGAGCCGCCATTTCCGCCGGCGCTCGTCGGCGATCTGTTGCGCGCGTTCAGCAGGGCGGTGCGCGCGCATCAGCTGTATCTGCCCAATAACCCGATGCATGCGCGCGCCCTCGACGCCATGAAGGACGCGTTCCTGACTGTGTGGCGTGAGACCGATTCGGTGAGTCTTCAGATCACGGAAGCCGATCTGCGCTGGTTCGGCAGGCCGCTTCTTGAAGAGCCGGATCGGACGTCCGACAGCATTCCGTGGCTGTTCTACAAGGACGGCGTGCGCGAGCTGGTGTTCCGGAGCGGCTTCGAAGCGGAGGAGCTCCTCATCCTCCTGACGCTGATGCAGAGGGCCCGTCTCGCCTCGGCCGACGACGACGATCTGCTCACTCTCCTGTGGGAGCACGACTTCACGTTTCTCGAGTACAGGTACGTGGAACTGGGACTGCTCAGCGGCACGCCGCTCGATTCGGTTCGCGGAGAGATTCCAGAGAAGATCGTGTCGCCGGGTGAGGTCGAGAACGAGGCGCATGTGCTCGCGTCGTCGTCCATAACGAGGATGGACGATTACGATTCCACTCTGTATTTCCTCGACGATCACGAGATCGAGTATCTGCGAGACGAAGTGCGCCGCGACTTCGGAATGGATCTTCGGGCGGAGGTCGTCGCGTCTCTTCTCGACACCTACGAGCAGGAGACCGATCCCACCGTCCGCGAGGAGATCGCGGGAATCCTCGACGACCTTTTCCTGCTGTTCCTGTCGCTGGCGCAGTTCCGGAGTGCGGCGTACCTGATTCGCGAGGCGGCGGTGACGGCGAATCGCGGGCGTGACATTCTGCTGGGACAGCGCCAGCGCCTCATGCAGCTCGCCGACCGGCTGAGCGACGGGAAAGTCCTCGAGCAGCTCCTCGAGGCGCTCGAACAGACAACGCTTCGCCCGCCGCAGAACGACCTCCACGAGCTTTTCGGCCAGCTCAAGTCCGACTCGCTCGAGACAGTGCTTGCATGGATCGGACGCAGCCGCAACGCCGAGCTGCGCGCGCTGCTCGAGAGTGCCGGGTCGAAGATGGCCGCGGCACACACGGCGGAGCTCGTCCGGCTCATATCGTCGGACGACGATGTCGTCGCATTCGAAGCGATCCGGCGTGCCGGCGCGATGAAGGCAAGCGCCGCGGTATCCGCTCTGGCCGGAACCATCGAGCACGGGAGTCCGGAAATGCGGCTCGCTGGTGTCGCCGCGCTCTCGGATATCGGCTCGCCGGGCGCGATGCAGGTTCTCGAGCGTGCGCTTCAGGATGAAGATCGCGACATCCGCATCGCGACGGTCAAGGTGCTGGGTGCGCGGAATCACTCCGCTGCAGCGCGTGGCATCGAAAGCCATCTGCGAACGAAGATGCTTCGCGAGAGCACCCTTGCCGAGAAGATGGCGTTCTTCGAGACCTACGGAACGCTGTCCGGTGACGCCGGAGTTCCGCTTCTTGCAGACATTCTCAACAAACGCCGCCTCCTCGGCGGGCGCGAGGACGGAGAGTTGCGTGCGTGCGCAGCGATGGCGCTTGGGAAGATCGGCACCGACATGGCGATGAAGGCGCTGCAGAAGGCGCTCGCCGACAGGGACGTCATAGTGCGCAACGCGGTCAGTCGAGCGGTCCGTGGCTAGCCCGCTTCGTGCCGAGCCGCGCGTCCCAGCGCAGGATCCCGCGAGCGCGGCGTATCTCCGCAAGCGCGGGAGCGATTTCATCATTTCGCTCTACGGGACTCTTCGCGCGATCAGGCTGTACCCGGTCGAGCACACCGCCGTTAAGAAGACGCTGGCGGAGCTGGCGCAGATCAGCCGCGAGATACAGGAGCATGAGCGCGAGCTCGAGCTGCGGATCTCGGGCGAGTTCCTGTTCATCAATGCTACGCGGCTGCGGCTCGACCTCACGAATTACGTGACCTTTGGATACCTGGTGCGCGTGTGCCGCGCTGCCGGAGTCGGCGCGATCCGCGTGCATCACGCCGTGGCCCGCGACTGGCTGGTGCTGCTGTCTGTTCTCGACGCGCAAACGTCGCTCGATCCAGCCGACCGGCTGGCGGAGATAACCACCCACCTCGGGCAGACGGGCGTGAAGGAGCTCGAGCTCGGTCATCTGGTGGATAACGACGACCGGGATTATTCGGAAGAGGCGAAACAGGCTGCGAGCCGCACGTACAACCAGTCGGTAGCCGTCACACGCGAGGTCATCAATTCTGTTCGCATGGGACGCACTCCGAGTATCCGGCGAATCAAGCGCGTCGTTCAGGGCATCGTGGACCAGATCCTGAACGAGGAGACCTCGCTGATCGGTCTGACGGCGATTCGCGACTACGACGAGTACACGTTCACGCACAGCGTCAACGTGTGCATCTTCGCAGTTGCCCTCGGACGCCGGCTCGGCCTCACGAAGCTGCAGCTATTCGACCTCGGACTGTCGGCGCTGATGCACGACATCGGAAAATCGCGCGTGCCCCTCGGGTTGACGCACAAGTCCGAGCAGCTCTCGGAGGACGAGTGGCACCAGATCGCGGCGCATCCGTGGTTGGGAGTTCTCGTGCTCTTCCAGCTTCGCGGCCAGCAGGAGGACGTATCATATCGCGCGATGACTGTCGCATACGAGCACCACATGCGCACCGATCTGAGCGGCTACCCGAAGCCGGTGCGGCCGCGCGCAATGAGCATGACGAGCAAGATCGTCGCTGTCGTGGATGCGTACGATGCGGCGACGACGAGGCGCGTCTACCAGACGATACCGTACGCTCCGTCGGCGGTCCTGCAGGAGATGCGTGACAATCCGAGACGCGGAATGGACCAGATAGTGGTGAAGGCGTTCATCAACCTTCTCGGCATCTATCCGGTCGGTACGCTCCTGGTTCTCGACACGTTCGAGCTGGCCATCGTCACGGCGGCAAATCCGCGTCCTGAAGCGCTGTCGCGGCCGCTGGTTCGAATCGTCAGCGACGCGAATGGAAATACACTGCATCCGGCACCCGAAATTGACCTTGCGCAGCAGGACGTCAACGGCGAGTATCCCCGCACGATCATCAAGACGGCGGATCCGGGCAGGTATGGCATCATCGTTGGCGACTATCTCGTCTAACAGAATCGGTAGAAAGTTCGAGCGCCTGCGCGCGGAAAAGCGCAAGGCGCTCGTCTGCTACGTCACGGCTGGCCACCCCGATTTCGAGAGGTCGCTGGATCTGATGCGCGGTCTGGAACAGGAAGGCGTAGACGTCATGGAGGTCGGCGTGCCGTTCTCCGACCCCATAGCCGACGGGCCCGTGATCCAGCAGAGCTCCCAGCAGGCGCTTGCCCTCGGCATGAGCCTCGAGCGGACACTGGACCTGATCGAGCGAGCGCGCCTCGAGATTCCGGTCGTGCTTTTCACATACCTGAATCCGCTCCTCGCGTCTGGCCCCGACGTTCTGACACGGGCCCGCGATGCGGGCGTGGACGGAATCCTGCTGACCGACCTGCCCGTCGGAGCAGATCCCGCGAGAGAGCACTGGCTCGGCTCGAGCGACCTGGCCTACATCCGGCTGGTGGCGCCCACGACGCCCGTCGAGCGGATGCGCGAGATCGCACGCAACGGCTCAGGGTTCGTCTATCTGATAAGCCGTCTTGGTGTCACCGGCGCGCGAACCGATGTACCGCCGGAGCTCCCGGAGACCGCTGCGCGCCTCCGTTCGGCGACGGATCTTCCCATCTGCATCGGATTCGGAGTATCCGGCCCGGAGCAGGCCCGGACGGTTGCCGGGATCGCCGACGGAGTCATCGTTGGAAGCGCCCTCGTGAAAGCGGCCGGAGAGAGTATTGACCGCGCCCTCGAACTGACGCGCACGCTTCGGCACGCACTGGACAACTAGGCCGATGGATCTGCAACACATAGTGACGCTCCAGGCGATGCGCTTTCACACGCACATCGGCGTCCTCCCACACGAGGCGGAGATCGCGCAATCCATAGAGGTGGACGCCTCGGTATGGGTCACTCGCGCGGACACCGCACACGGCTTCGAAGGGATTCTCGATTATCGGCAGCTCTACGATCTCGTTGCCGGAGTCGTCGGAACCGGCCACATTCGTTATCTCGAGGATCTCGTCGAGGGCGTGGCCGCGAAGGCGCTCGAGATGAACGGGGTCACGCGGGTGAAGGTGAGTGTGAGAAAGCCGCACGTGGCGCTGCCGGGACCGGTGATGTACGCGGAAGTAAGCCTGGAACGCACGCGAGGATGACGGACGTGGCCTACATCGCGCTGGGATCGAATCTCGGAAACAGGGAGCTGGCGCTGTCCAAGGCTCGAGCCGCGATCGCGGCGATTCGTGACACACGCCTCATCGTGGCAACGGAGATAGAGGAGACCGAGCCGATCGGACCCATTCCACAGGGGAAGTATCTGAACCAGATGGTCGCGGTATCCACGACGCTTCCGCCGAGAACACTGCTCGCCGCGCTGCACCGCATAGAGCGCGCGGCCGGACGTGTGCGGGCCATTCGATGGGCTCCGCGTACGCTCGATCTCGACATCGTGATGATCGAGGGAAAGGAGTATGCCGACGAAGCGCTCGTCGTTCCCCATCAGGAGCTTCCAAGTCGCGAATTCTGGCAGCGGCAGCTCGCGCAGCTGCGGGAACTCACCAATGACTGATGCGCCGGACGCGGGACGCAAGGTGACGATCCGGGACGTCGTCCGGATGAAGCGCGACGGCCGGAAGCTCGTCGTCGTGACGGCCTACGATGTTCTCTTCGCAAAGCTCGTGGACTCGGCCGGTGTCGACATCGTGCTCGTCGGAGATTCGCTCGGCAACGTCGTCGCCGGATTTGACACCACGCTGCCGGTGACCATGGACCAGATGATCTATCACGGCGCCGCGGTGAGACGGGGAGTGAAGCGCGCGCTGCTTGTGGTGGACATGCCGTTTCTCAGCTACCAGTCGAGCGAGGAGGCTGCGGTCCTCAATTGCGGTCGTGTGCTTCAGCAGACGGAAGCCGATGCGGTGAAGGTGGAAGGCGGAAGCGAGCAGATGGTGAAGACCGTGCGGCGTCTCACTGACATCGGCATTCCAATCGTCGCGCACCTCGGCTTTACACCGCAATCGGTACGTACGCTGGGCATGAGGGTGCAGGGACGGGAAGCAACCGATGCGGACCGGATGGTCGAACAGGCTCACTCGCTCGAGGACGCAGGAGCATTCGCCATCGTGCTCGAGCTGATTCCCTCGGATCTCGCGCAGCGTATCACCGAGTCGGTGGCGATCCCGACGATCGGCATCGGCGCCGGGCCGCATTGCGACGGACAGGTGCTCGTGCTGCCGGACCTGCTCGGACTGAACGACGGCTTCGCGCCGAAGTTCCTCAAGAAATACGCGGATCTCGCGGGGTCGGTGAGAGACGCCGTGCAGCGATACGGGGAAGAAGTCAGATCAGGTCAGTACCCCGATGCAGAGCACAGCAATTAGCATGGTGGTTGTCACGGCGATCGCGGATGTTCGGAACGCGGTCGCGAAAGCCCGCGAGAGCGGCGCCCGCGTCGGCTTCGTGCCGACCATGGGTGCGCTGCACGACGGACACGTAAGTCTCGTCGAGCGCGCAAAGCGGGAAGCGGATCTGACGGTGATGAGCATCTTCGTGAATCCCCTGCAGTTCGCCCCCACGGAGGATCTCTCCCGCTACCCGCGTCCGGTGCAGGAAGACGAGCGGCTCGCGGCAGACGCGGGCGTGGATATTCTCTTCAGGCCGGATGTGGCGGACATGTATCCGCCGGGCCGCGTCATCCTGGTGACTGCTGGAGATCTGGGGAGCGACTGGGAAGGCAAGAGCAGACCCGGACATTTCGACGGCGTTCTGACTGTCGTGACGAAGCTGTTCAACATCGTGCAACCGGATTTTGCCGTTTTCGGACGCAAGGATCTGCAACAGGCGGCGCTCGTGCAGGCGCTCGTGCGCGACCTCGACATGCCCATCTCGATAGTCGTGTCGCCCATCGTGCGCGAGAGCGATGGCCTCGCGATGTCGAGCCGTAACCGCTACCTGAGCGTCGCGGAGCGGAACCAGGCGACGATACTCAGCACGGCCCTGCACTCGGTGAAGCAGGCTTTCGCCGATGGCGAACGTGACACTCCCACACTCGAGGCCATTTGCCGGAGGGTTCTCGCTTCTGCAAGCGAGGTGCGACCGGACTACGTGGCGGTGGTGGACCCTGCGACCTTTCGCCGGTCGCCCCGCGCCGAGCCGGGATTCGGCGCCATCTTGGCCGCCCGCGTCGGCGGAACACGGCTCATAGATAACGTGACACTCGGATCGAATGATCAGGACTGACTCGAACGGGCTCCCGCTCTGGGCCTGCGTCGGCAACAAGCGGCTGGCGCACATCGAGCGCGCGACGTCACTGCTGCGCGCGTGGGGCGCGGCGATGCGGCTCAGCGCAGACGAGGCGAATGCGTGGATCGATGCCGGGTCATGGCATGACTCGCTTCGTGACGCCCCGGAGGATCGGTTGCGCCAGATCACTGGCGACTACGAGACGCCGGCAGCGCTCCTTCACGGGCCCGCCGCGGCCGTTCAGCTCGAGGCTGACGGAGAGAAACGGCGCGGCGTTCTGGGCGCAATACGATATCACACCATCGGCTCCCCGGACTGGGATCGCACCGGAAAGGCACTGTACATGGCCGACTACCTGGAGCCGGGCAGGAAGTTCTCCAGGGAGGACCGGTTTTTCCTGGCGGCGCAGGTGCCCCATTCGTTCGACGCGGTATTTCGTCAGGTCGTGCGCTTCCGTCTCGACTGGTCCGTGCGCGAGGGCAATCACATCTTCCCCGAGACAGTCGCCCTCTGGAATAGCCTGAGGTGAAAATCGGCAGGTGGATCCTCCTCGCCCTCGTTCTCGCGGGTGCGGGGGTCTTCGCGTGGCGCCGCTATGAGCGCGTGGCAATCTCTCCGACGCTCACGAAGCAGGAATCGCCGGAAGTGCTGGTGCCGCCCGGCGTTCGCATCAAGGTCGAAGTGCTGAACGCCACCAGGGTGCGCGGCCTCGCGCGCAAAGCGACGATGTATCTCCGCGATCGCGGCTTCGATGTGGTAGCCGTCGGGACTGCCCCGGAGCAGCGGACCGCCACGCTCGTTCTCGACCGATCGGGCCATCCGGAGTGGGCCAGGCTCGTCGCGCTGGCGTTCAACGCGCGCGCGGAAGCCCGGCCCGACAGCTCACGCTACCTGGATGTCACTGTTCTCGTCGGCGGTGACTGGCGTCCGCCGCTTCTGCCTTTCTACCCGTAGCTGGCCACACGCCGCGGCGATGTCCTTGCCGCGGCTTTTTCTTATCGCGACTTCGACGCCCTTCGATCTGATCGCGCGGGCAAAAGCCGCGATTCCCTGCGGAGTGGTCGGGACGAAATCGCCCGCGCCGCCAGCGTGCAGTGGGATGAGGTTCACGAATGCCTTGCATCGGCGCGCGAGCTCGGCCAGCTGCACGGCGTGGGACGGCTCGTCGTTCACGCCGTGAAGCATCACGTACTCGAACGTCACGCGGCGGTCGAACACCCGCGCCGCCTCGATCACCTGCGCCAGCGGGTACTTGGTGTTGATCGGCATCAGCGTGCGCCGCACGGCGTCGGATGGAGCGTGGATTGATATGGCGAGCCGGAATTGTTCGCGCCGCTCGCCCAGCGCGACGATTCCGGGAAGCACGCCGACAGTGGACACCGTGATGTGCCTCGCTCCGATGCCGAATCCCTTCGCGTCGTTGAGTATGGTCAGCACAGGATCCACCGCTTTCCAATTCATCAGCGGCTCGCCCATTCCCATGAAAACGATGTTCGTCGGCTGGCGTCCGGTGAGAAGCGTCACTTCGCGAACCTGTCCCGCGATTTCGGAAACGCGCAGGTTGCGCGAGAAGCCCATCGCGCCAGTCGCGCAGAATGAACATTGCAGCGCGCATCCGGCCTGCGATGAGATGCATAGCGTGAGTCGGGTTCCTTCCGGAATCGCGACGGTCTCGATGTGCTCCCCGTCCGAGAGGCGAAAAAGAAACTTCTCCGTGCCATCGGTCGAGAGCTGGCGCGCGGCAAGACCGAGTCGCGGAATTTCGAACTCCTCCTCGAGCTGGTCGCGCATTCCACGCGGCAATTGCGCCATCGCCTGAAAGCTCTCCCGGGGATCTCTCCACAGGTGTTGGAGGACCTGCTCGGCGCGGTATGCTGGCTCGCCATGGCGCGCGGCGAACGACCGCAGGGCGTCATCCGCATCGCCCGGCAGCATGTCCAGCAGATTGATCCGGCTTTTCGCGGGTGCCGAGGCGTTTGTCACGGGTCCCGCTCCTTCCACCAAATGTATGTCACTACTAAGTTTAACCCCTTACGACCTCTTCCAGGTAACCCATCGAATTGGTGACCCAACCGGATGTATTCGCGACCCAGCTGAGGCCGGGAGGACTGGCCGGAGCCCTGAGGGCGAGCGGCGCGGGTGAGCTGGTGACGGTCGCGGGCTGGGTACACCGCGTGAGAAATCTCGGCGGACTCGTATTCGTAGATCTCCGCGATCGCGCCGGATTGCTCCAGGTATCGTTCAATCCCGAGTGGACCGGCGAGGCCGCGATCTCCGCGGCGACATCGCTTGGCCAGGAGTACGTGATCCAGGTCAGTGGAAGGATCGCTCTCCGTCCGGAAGAGATGCGCAACGCCGACATGCTGACGGGTGATATCGAGCTCCAGGCGACGGATCTCACCGTGCTTGCGACTGCGGCAACACCGGCGATACCGGTCGCGCGGGGAAAGGGCGAGAAGCTGGCCGCAGAGGATCTTCGACTGCGCCATCGCCATCTGGATCTGCGCAGGCCGGAGCTCCAGCAGAATCTTCTGCTGCGGCATCGCCTTCAGCAGACTACGCGGCGTTTTCTGGATGAGCGCGGGTATCTCGAGATCGAGACGCCCATTCTCACCAAGCCGACGCCCGAAGGCGCGCGCGACTATCTCGTTCCGAGCCGCGTGCACGCGGGCGAATTCTACGCCTTGCCGCAGTCTCCTCAACTGTACAAGCAGCTGCTCATGGTGTCCGGATTCGACCGGTACTTCCAGATCGCGCGCTGTTTCCGCGACGAGGATCTTCGTGCCGACAGGCAGCCCGAGTTCACGCAGATAGATATTGAGGCGTCCTTCGTTGGGCCGGAAGACATTTTTGCGCTGACCGAAGGACTCCTTGCGGCGCTCTTCCGTGATGCCGGCGTCGAGATTCCAGCGAAGTTTCCGCGAATGACGTACGCCGACGCGATGGAGAGCTACGGCTGCGATCGCCCCGATCTGCGATACGATCTCCGCATCTTCGACGCGACGGAAGCGTTTCACGGTGCGGATTTTGGAATCACGCGAGGCGCCATCGAAGCGGGCGGACGGGTCCGCGGAATCCGCATTCCCGGAGGAGCGGCGCTGTCGCGCAAGCAGGTGGACGAGATCGAGCAGGTTGCAAAATCCGGCGGCGCGTCCGGGCTGCTTCGGGTGAAGAACGCCGGAGGCGTTCTGGAAGGCCCGGCCGCCAGGTTCCTGACAGAAGCGGGCGCGGCTGTGCTCGGTATCGCGGACGGCGAGCTGTGCCTGATGGTCGCCGGACCCGATGAGATCTCGAGCGTTGCGCTCGATCGGGTCAGACAGGACGTCGCCCGCCGCCTCGGTATGATTCCCGCCGATCGCGTCGAGCTCCTGTGGGTGACCGAGTTCCCGCTCTTCGGCGTTGACGCTGGTACCGGCGCGCTGTCGGCCGTCCACCATCCATTCACAGCCCCCAACCCCGCCGATCTCGACCGTCTCGATTCGGACCCGCGTTCCGTCCGCGCACTGGCGTATGACGTCGTGATGAACGGCACGGAGCTCGGCGGCGGCAGCATTCGCATTCACGATACCGGGATGCAGCAGCGCATACTCGGCAAGCTCGGCATAGGCGGCGACGAGGCGCGGTCGCGATTTGGATTCCTGCTCGAGGCGCTCGCGTCGGGCGCGCCGCCGCATGGCGGGATCGCGTTGGGATTCGACCGCATCGCCATGCTTCTCGCCGGCGCGCAATCGCTGCGCGAAGTGATCGCGTTCCCCAAGACGACTGCGGCGCGCGCCTTGTTCGAGGGCGCGCCGACTCCGGTGAGCCCGGAGGACCTCTCTGACCTGCACCTGGAGCTCCGCTCTGCCACAAGTGACTGAAGAACCGATCGTCCAGCGTCTCTCCACCGAAGGCGCCGACATGCTCACTCTCGCCGGTGTCAACGACGCCAACCTGATCGAGCTGTCGAAGCAGAGCGGAGCGAAGATCGCGCTCCGCGGTGACACGCTGACCATCTCCGGCTCCCACGACGCCGTGAATCGCGCGCGGCCGATCGCCAAGCGGATGATCGAGACGGCGCGGCAGCAGATGGAGCTCACCGCCGACGACGTGCTGCGGATGAGCATAGACACTCCGCGCGATGGAAACGGCGTGGAGGACCTGCAGCGCATCGTGCTGCCGGGCATTCGCAAGGTCATCCAGCCCAAGACGAGCGGGCAGCGCGAGTATCTCAAGCTCATCGCGGAAAACGACATCGTCGTCGGAATCGGCCCGGCGGGAACGGGCAAGACCTATCTCGCGGTCGCGGCGGCGGTGGATGCGCTGTCGCGAAAGCGCGTACGGCGGATCGTGCTGGCGCGACCGGCCGTCGAAGCGGGAGAGAGTCTGGGGTTCCTTCCCGGCGACCTGCAGGCGAAGGTGGATCCGTACCTTCGGCCGCTCTACGACGCGCTCGAGGACATGATGCCGCCGGAGCGCGTGCAGAAGGCGCTCGAAACGCGCACCATCGAAATCGCACCGCTCGCCTATATGCGCGGGCGCACGCTCGACGACGCGTTCGTCATTCTCGACGAGGCGCAGAACGCCACCAACGCGCAGATGAAGATGTTCCTCACCCGACTTGGGGTTAACTCGCGCACCGTCATTACCGGTGACAAGACGCAGATAGACCTTCCGCGCCGCGAGGACTCGGGTCTCGTCCAGATCGAGCGCATTCTCCCCGGAATTGACGGCATCGGCTTCCACTACCTGACCGATTCCGACGTCGTGCGTCACCGCCTCGTTCGCAAGATCATCAAGGCGTACGCCGACGACGCCGGTAACTGACCGGCGATGAATCCGGCGCGAGTCGTCACAGAGGTCTCATCCACCGTCCGGCGGCTCGCGATCCGTCCGGCAAGAGTGCGTGAGCTCGTCGAGGCGACTCTTGCCGCGGAGAAGATCCGTGACGCCATGGTCTCCGTCGCGTTCGTGGGGCGCGCGACCATTGCACGAATCAATCATGAATATCTCGGGCACGATGGTGCGACGGATGTGATTTCCTTCGGGATGGGTCGCGAAGCGCCGGGTATGCCGGCCGTTGGCGACGTCTACATCTGTCCCGAAGTGGCGTCGCGCAACGCCAGGCGACTCGGTATTTCCGAGAGGGAGGAGCTGTCGCGCCTCGTCGTTCACGGCACGCTACATGTCGTCGGACACGACCATCCGGATGACGAGTCGCGCACCCGTTCGAAGATGTGGAAGAAACAGGAAAGGATTCTTGCAGCCCGCGACTGAGCGTCTGCTCGCAAACTTCGCCGCGCGAAAGAGCTCCGCGCTCGCGCGCGTGGTGAGCATCGTCGAGAACCAGCGGTCCGGCGTGGACGACGTCCTCGCACACCTGCATCCGAAGCTCGGAAATGCGCGCCGCATCGGCATCACCGGTCCGCCGGGAGCAGGCAAGAGCACCATCATATCGCTCGTCACGCGCGAGTTCCGGGGCGCCGGACTCACCGTCGGCATCGTATGCGTGGATCCCACCTCTCCGTTCACCGGCGGCGCGCTGCTGGGTGACAGGGTGCGAATGGACAGTGTCGCGCTCGACGAGGGAGTGTTCATCCGCTCGATGGCTACGCGCGGCTCGCTCGGCGGTCTCGCTGCGGCGACGCGCGAAGTTGCCGACGTGCTCGATGGATATGGCTTCGATCGGGTGATCATCGAGACCGTCGGCGTTGGACAGTCCGAGCTGGATGTCGCGCGAACGGCGGACACGACGATGGTCGTGCTCGTGCCCGAATCGGGGGATTCGATTCAGACCCTCAAGGCGGGGGTGATGGAGATCGCCGATGTGTTCGTCATCAACAAGTCGGATCGCCCTGGCGCCGACAGGCTTCGCAACGACGTAGAGCTGATGCTCGGGCTGAGAAAAGGGAGCAGCTACCCGAACATGCCCGCGCACCATGGCGTTGATCTCAAGCGCATAATGAATCCTGCCCGCGTCGCGAGAGAGGAAGCGGCGGCGAGGAATGCGGATGTCTGGACACCGCCCGTGCTCCGGTCCGTTGCCGCGAAAGGCGAAGGCATTCAGGAAATCGTCGAGTCTCTGGACCGCCACTTCAGTTATCTTGAGCGGACCGGCGCGCTCCGCGCGCGGCGGCGCGAGCGCATGGTCGAGCGCGTGGTCGAGGTCGCCGAGCGGAAGATGCGACGCCGCCTGTGGGGCGTTCCGGCGACAATGGAATGGCTCCATGGCCGGGTGGATGAGCTGGAAGCGGGAGCGGTTACGCCGTACGCGGTTGCGGACGATCTCCTCGCTGCATACGGAGACCTCGTGAAAGGGGTGACATAAATGACAGAAGTCAATCCGCTCTACACCGCGCTCGACACCGCGGGGCTCGCCGAAGCGGATCTGGGAATGCCGGGCGCGTTCCCATATACCAGGGGCATTCATCCCAGCGGCTATCGCGGAAAGCTCTGGACGATGCGGCAGTTCGCCGGCTTCGGAAGCGCCAGCGATACCAACGAGCGGTACAAGTTCCTCCTTGCGCACGGTCAGACGGGATTGTCCGTTGCATTCGATTTCCCCACGCTGATGGGCTACGACTCCGATCACCCCCGGTCGGAGGGAGAAGTGGGCAAGTGCGGCGTCGCCATTTCCAGTCTCGCCGACATGGAGGTTCTCTTCGACGGGATTCCGCTCGACAAGGTCTCCACGTCCATGACCATCAACGGACCGGCGGTCATCCTCTACTGCTTCTATCTCGCCGCCGCTGAAAAGCAGGGAGTGGATCTCGCGAGTCTCCGCGGAACCATTCAGAACGACATCCTCAAGGAGTACATGGCGCAGCACGCATGGGTTTTTCCCATCGAGCCCGCCCTGCGCCTGATTGTGGATTGCTTCGAATGGTCGGCGGAGCACGTGCCGCAGTGGAATACGATCTCGATCTCCGGATACCACATCCGGGAGGCCGGTGCGACGGCGGCGCAGGAGCTGGCGTTCACTCTCGCGGACGGGTTCACCTACGTCGAGCGCGGCATCGCGCGCGGGCTCGACGTTGACACCTTCGCGCCGCGCCTGTCGTTCTTCTGGGACATCCACAACGATTTCTTCGAGGAGATTGCCAAGCTGCGCGCGGCGCGCCGCATATGGGCTCGGCACATGCGCGACCGCTACGGGGCGAAGGATCCGCGATCGCTCGTCATGCGGTTTCATTCGCAGACGGCCGGCGTGACGCTCACCGCCCAGCAGCCGATGAACAACATCGTCCGCGTCGCATATCAGGCGATGGCGGCGGTGCTCGGCGGAACGCAGTCGCTGCATACCAACTCGATGGACGAAACCCTTGCGCTGCCCACCGAGGAGTCGGTGCAGGTCGCGCTTCGGACGCAGCAGGTGCTCGCCTACGAGACCGGCGTACCGAATGTCATGGATCCCCTTGGTGGCTCGTACTACGTCGAGGCGCTCACGTCTCAGCTCGAGGAGGAGGCGGAAATCCTTTTCCGCCAGATAGATGAGGTGGGGGGAGTGGTGCAGGGTCTCGAGACCGGATGGCTGCAGCGCAAAATCGCCGAGTCGGCCGCTCGCCAGCAGTGGGAGATCGAGCAGCACCGACGCGTGATCGTCGGGGTCAACGAGTTCGTTACCGACGAGCCCGAGCTTACAATCCCGCTGCTGAAGATCGGGAACACCGAAGCGGAGCAGCGCGAGCGTCTGGCGCATCTGCGCTCCACGCGCGACAACGCGCTTGTCGAGAAGCGGCTTGGCGAGCTTCGCGACGCGGCGCGCACGAACGAGAACACGATGCCCCACATCCTCGACGCAGCCCGCGCCTACTGCACGCTTTACGAGATTCGCGCCGCAATGGAGGATGTCTTCGGCGCGTACCGCGAGCCCGTCTTCTTCTGAAGAAGAAACCGGAATGGTGGGAGTCGTACTTCGACGCCCACTACCTTCTCGAGTACGAGCCCATCTTCACTCCCGAGCGTGATCGCTCGGAGGTGGCGCGGGTGATGGATGTGCTGGGCCTTCCGTCCGATTCGCGCATCCTCGATGTGCCATGCGGACAGGGCCGGCATACTCATCTCCTTGCCGAAGCCGGTTATCGCGTCGAAGGTCTCGATTTCTCCGAGACGCTTCTGCGGCTGGCCAGACGCCGCGGCACCGGGCCTGCTTTGCACTACACACGCGGGGACATGCGCCGCATGCCGGGCAGGTGGACCGGCCGGTTCGACGCCGTGCTCAACCTCTTTACGTCGTTCGGGTTTTTCGCCGATCCGTCCGATGACGCAGCCGTGATCCGCGAGTTCGCTCGCGTGCTAAAGCCCGGGGGCGTTCTCCTGTGGCATGGCGGCAGCCGCGATGGCGTGATGGCGCGCTTTCTTTCGCGCGACTGGTGGGAGACGAGCGACAAGACGATCGTCGCTCACGAAAGGTCCTTCGACCCGCTCTCGGGAGTCCTCACGATCGAATCGACGTGGCGCGGCGCGGCGAAGCGTCCCGGGCGCCGGACGCACCGCATCCGTCTCTACACCGCCACGCGGCTCGCCGAGCTGTGCGCTGCGGCAGGCCTCATAGTGGAAACGGCGTTCGACGGATTCAGCCGCAAGCCGCTCACCGGGCGATCGAGCGAGATGCTCCTCGTCGCGAGGAAGACGTGACAGAGCCGCCAACCTGGCGCCCCTGCGTTGCCGCTTCCTTTCGCTCTCTGCTAACTTTGATCCCTGTATGAGACCAATCCGAATCATTGTCGCCAAGCCTGGTCTGGACGGACACGATCGTGGCGCGAAGGTCGTCGCGGCGGCCCTCCGCGACGCGGGCATGGAAGTGATCTACACTGGCCTCCACCAGACTCCTGAGATGATCGCCGCGGCGGCCGTTCAGGAAGACGCCGACGTCATCGGGCTCTCGATCCTGAGCGGAGCGCACATGACGCTCATTCCCCGTGTTCGCCGGCTGGTGAACGAACAGGGACGGGACGATATCCTCATCACCGGTGGAGGCATCATTCCGAAAGAGGACATGGATGCTCTCCAGGCGCAGGGGATTGGACGGCTGTTCGGCCCCGGAACGCCCACTACGGAGCTGATCGCATACATCAAGGACTGGTTCGCCACCCGCGAGGCTCAGGACACATCCGCCGCGGGCGCGTGACGTGACACCGCGCCTCCGCGAGCTGAGCGCAGAAGTCCGCGATCTCGAAAAGAAGCTGCGTCGTGGTGGCGGCCCCGAGCGTATCGCGAAGCTTCACCAGCAGGGAAAGCTCTCCGCACGCGAGCGCGTGGAAAAGCTGTGCGATCCCGGCGCGCGTTTTCTCGAGGTCGGCCTTCTCGTCGCATACGACCAGTACGAGGGGCAGGCGCCCGCCGCGGGAGTCGTGACCGGGGTCGGGATGATCCATGGTCGCGAAGTCGTCGTCGTGGCAAACGACGCGACCGTCAAGGCCGGCTCATGGTGGCCCGAGACGATCCGGAAGATTCTCCGGGCGCAGGAGATCGCGATGCGCTGCCGCGTTCCGATCATATACCTCGTAGACTCGGCTGGCGTGAACCTTCCGTACCAGGGCGGTGTCTTTCCCGGTCAGTACGGCGCGGCGCGCATCTTCTATTACAACTCCATCATGCGCCGGTATCTGCGCGTACCGCAGCTCGCGGCCGTGATGGGACAATGCGTCGCCGGCGGCGCGTATCTCCCCGCGCTCTCCGATGTCATTCTCATGGTGAAGGGAACGTCCTTCATGGGGCTCGGCGGACCCAACCTCGTCAAGGGCGCCACCGGTGAGACGGTGGACTCGGAGACGCTCGGCGGCGCCACGACCCATACCGAGATCAGCGGTGTCGCCCACTACGCGCTCGACACCGAGGACGAATGTCTCGCGAAGCTGCGCGATCTCGTGCAGCGTCTCCCGGGCCCGGCGGAGCATTCGACTCCGGCGGATGCCTACGCCATTCGCTTCCGGTTTGCGAGTGATCGGTGTGGCGCCCCCGAGTCTCCGCGCGATGGCGACACGACGGCGGCACAGGCTGAAGCGCTGTACGATCTGCTGCCGTCGGATCATCGCATGTCGTACGATATGCACGCGCTCCTCTCGGCGATTCTCGATGGCGGGAAGCTCGATGAGTTTCAGTCGGAGCTCGCGCGAGAGATGATCTGCGGCGACGCGACGATCGAGGGGATTCCCATCGGCGTGATCGCCAACGAGCGCGGCCTCATTCGTGGACGCGCCGGAGAGAAACCCCGGTTCGGCGGCATCGTTTACGCCGAGAGCGCCGAGAAGGTCGCGTACTTCATCGATCGCTGCGATCGGCAGGGAATTCCGCTGCTCTTCGTGCAGGATGTGTCCGGCTTCATGGTTGGGCCCGAAGCCGAACAGGGCGGGATCATCCGCGCCGGAGCGCGCTTCGTCGAAGCAATGGCGACGACAACGGTGCCGAAAATCGTGCTCACCGTCAATCACGCCTCCGGAGCGGGCTACTATGCGATGGCGGGGCAGGGCTTCGATCCCGATTTCATCTTCAGCTGGCCGACTGGACGAATGGCGGTGATGGAAGGAGAGTCTGCGATTCGGGCGGTGCACGGTCCCGCGCTCGACACGGCGAAGAAGAACGGCGAGGCGCCGCCGGCCGAAGTAACGGCGTCGGTCGAAGCGATGCGCGCCGACTACGAGCATCAGCTTGACGCGCGATACGCCGGAGCACGCGGGTACATAGACGCCATCGTCTATCCGGAAGAGACGCGCGAAGTGCTTGCCATGTCCTTTCGCACTGCGCTCCAGAACAAGGGTCCACACCTCGGCGCGTTCGTGTTGCCGCCGCACCTCGGAGAAATGAAGTGAAGCAACTGGTTCGCGTCGCCAGCGGGCAGGGATTCTGGGGCGACTCACTCGAAGCGCCGCGTCAGCAGGTGGAAGGCGGCGACGTGGACTACCTGATGCTCGATTATCTGGCGGAAGTGACGATGTCCATCCTCCAGAAGCAGAAAGAGCGCGATCCGAAGATGGGCTACGCGCGCGACTTCGTTGGCGCGGTCGAGAGCGTCCTGCCCGCGGTCCTCGAGCGCGGCGTTCGCGTCGTGGCCAATGCGGGAGGCGTGAATCCGCCTGCGTGCGCAGCGGCGGTGCGCGCGCTCGCGTCGTCGGGCTCGTCGGCTGAGCGGCTGCGTATTGCAGTAGTGACGGGCGACGACTTGCTCGGGCGGCTCGAGGAGTTGATCGCCAACGGGCACGAGCTGGCCAACATGGAGACCGGCGAGCCGCTTTCCTCGATCATGGATCGCGTCCTCTCCGCGAACGCATACATCGGATCCACGCCGATCGTCGAAGGCCTGTCGCGGGGCGCCAACATCGTGATCACCGGTCGCTCGACCGATACGGCGCTCACGATGGCTCCTTTGCGATACGAATTCGAATGGGGCGCGACCGACTGGGATCGTCTCGCGGCTGGCATCATCGCCGGCCACATCATCGAGTGCGGCGCGCAGTGCTCGGGCGGAAACTGCCTCTACGACTGGCGGTCCATTCCCGATCTCGCGAACGTCGGTTATCCCATCGCCGAGGCGAGCCCTGACGGCAGCTTCGTCATAACCAAGCACGAAGGGACCGGAGGAAGAGTCTCGGTCCCATCCGTTACGGAACAGCTCGTCTATGAGATGGGCGATCCACACGAGTACATCACTCCGGACGTAGTCGCCGATTTCACGAGCATCCGACTCGAGGATGCGGGGCCTGATCGCGTGCGCGTATTCGGCATCAAGGGCCGCCCCGCAACCGACAAGCTGAAGGTGTCGGTTGCGTACCGCGCCGGATTCAAGGCGGTTGGAACGCTGGTCTACTCCTGGCCGGAGGCACTGGACAAGGCGCAGGCCGCCGACCGCATCCTCCGTGAAAGGCTCGATCGGCTCGGACTTCACTTCGACCAGATACTGACCGAGTATGTCGGTGTTTCGGCGACGCACGGCATTCTCGCGTCGGAGTCTGGAGGAAGCAGGGACATTCCGGAGGTGCAGCTTCGCGTTGGCGTGCGCGGCCAGAGCCGCAGCGATGTCGAGAGGTTCACCCGCGAGATCGCCCCTCTCGTCCTGAACGGTCCTCCAAGTGTGACGGGGTTTGCTGGCGGGCGGCCTAAAGTGGAAGAGATCGTCGCCTATTGGCCGGCTCTGATAGACAAGAGCGTCGTGACGACTCACGTGGAGATCGTCTGATGAAGATCCGTCTTCTCGACATCGCGCACGCTCGCTCCGGCGACAAGGGCGATACAGCGAACGTCGGTCTCATCGCCCTCAGGCCGGAATGGTACCCGCTCATCCAGCGGCACGTTACGCGAGACGCGGTGGAGAAGCATTTTCACGGCGTGATCGGCGGTCCCGTCGTGCGTTACGAGCTGCCCAATCTCAATGCGCTGAACTTCCTGCTTCATGGCGCGCTGGACGGCGGCGGCACTCTGTCGCTCAAGACGGATGCGCAGGGCAAGGTGTTCTCGACGGCGCTTCTGCGAATGACCCTCGACGTTCCCGACGACGAGGCGCGTGCTGCCGGATTACAGACAGCCGCAGCAAAGACATGACACCGATGACGATGGCCAAGATCACACTGGCGCTCATCGCGGCCATTCTCTTCGCTTACGGCATTCGCGAAGAGGTGCCGGCACTGCGCTGGGCAGCGATCGCCTTTCTTTCTCTCGCGATACTTCTGCGATTCTTCGACCGAGCCAGGAAACAGCCATGACGCCGATTCAGACAGCCGACGCTCCGATTCTTCAGGCGATTCATCCAGCCGCGGGAAGTGACGTCGTCTATTTTGATGGACGATACATCACGAAAGGCGAAGTCCGCGTCTCTCCCGACGATCGGGGATTTCTCCTCGGCGACGGGATCTACGAAGTGGCCGCCGCATACGACGGCCGGTTCATCGCTCTCGACCGGCACATGGACCGTCTGCGGCGCAGTCTGGGCGAAGCACGGATTGACGCTTCTGTCGCCGATCCGCTCGAGACCGTCTTTCAGGAGCTGCTCGAGCGGAACTGGTTCGCGAACTCGGGAAAGGCGATGGTCTATCTGCAGGTGACGCGCGGCGCGGCTCCACGCACTCACGCTTTTCCCAGGACGGCATGCCGGCCGACCGTGTATGCCTACGCGGCTCCATTCCCCGACTTGGGCGATCTCGCGGGAGGCGTCGGGGCGATCACGCGACCAGATCTCCGCTGGTCGAGATGCGACATCAAGACGATCTCGCTGATCGCCAACGTGCTCGCGAATCAGGAAGCCAAGGAGTCCGGGGCGTTCGAGGCGATCCTGATCCGCGACGGTGTTGCCCTCGAAGGAACTCACACGAGCTTCTTCGGCGTGAGCGGGGGAGTCGTGCGCACAGCACCTCTGTCGAATCTCATTCTACCCGGCATCACGCGCGAGCTCGCGATCGAAGCTGCATCGAGGGCCGGGATCGAGGTTCGCGAGGAACCAGTGCCGGCGAATGAGCTGGCGGTGATGGATGAGTTGTTCATCACCGGCACCACCACCGAGGTCGTGCCGATCGTCCGCCTCGATGGCAACCCTGTCGGGAACGGAAGCCCCGGGCCCGTAACACTGCGCATCGCACAGCTGTATCGGGCGGCTATCGGCCTCTGAATCGCTAAGTTGAGAAGTGCCGAAGAGGAACCAGATCCCCGAGCTTCTCTCTCCCGCAGGCTCGTTGGACGCCGTGCGTGCCGCCGTCGCCAATGGCGCCGACGCGGTATACCTCGGCGCTGAGCGCTTCAATGCCCGCGACGAAGGGGCGCAGCTCACGCTCGACGAGGTCGAGGTGGCGTGCCGTCTCGCGCACGCACGAGGCGCGCGGATCTATCTCACTCTCAACACCCTCGTGAAGCCGTCCGAGCTCCGCGACGCGCTGACGTTTCTCGGCGACGCGATTGATCGCGGAGTGGACGCCGCGATCGTGCAGGACATCGGGATCGTGCGATTGATTCAGCGCGTGTATCCCGGTTTCGAGATTCACGGTTCGACGCAGATGACGGTGCATGATGCTTCGGGCGCGGTCGTCATGGTGCGACTCGGCGTCGAGCGGGTGGTGCTGGCCCGTGAAAACACGATCGAGGACATCCAGGCGATCAGGAGCGCTGTTCCCGGGCTCGGCCTCGAGACGTTCATCCACGGAGCGCTCTGCGTCTCGTACTCCGGCCAGTGCTACATGTCCGGCATGATCTCCGAGCGCAGCGCCAACCGGGGCTCGTGTGCGCAGTCGTGCCGAAAGGATTACGTGCTCCGCGACGTCACCTCGAACGAGACACTCGACGCCGGCTACCTGATCTCGGCGCGGGATCTCGGTGCGTACGCCAGTCTCCCGGCGATTGCCGAAGCCGGTGTCGGATGCGTCAAGATCGAAGGCAGAAAGAAGAAGCCGGAGTACGTCGCCGTCGTCACGCGCAACTACAGGCGCACGCTCGATCAGATCGCCGTCGGCGAGCCCTCCGAGCTTCCCTCAGCGGATGTTCAGGATCTCGTCCAGATATTCAGTCGAGGATTCACGCCCGGCATGTACCAGGGGCGCGCCGGGCGCGATTACATCACGCGCTCTCATCCCGACAACCGCGGCGTCGAGCTCGGTGTAGTTGTCAGTTCGGTGAACGGCGAGCTCATCGTGGACGTCTCCTCTCCGCTTGTCGAAGGCGATGGGATCGGCTTCGAGCCGCCCGCCGGCTCGGCTGCGAAGAGTGTCGGCTTCACGGTGGGCGATGTGCGAACGCTCATGACCGGGGCGACCGTCAGGCAGGCGATTCGATCGGGCGCGCAGGTCTCCGCGGGTTGGCGCGTGGTTCGCAGCTACGACACGCGCCTGATGAGCTCGGCGCGAGCGAGCTTTGCCGCCGTCGAGTTGCCTTCTTCCGGCACGCGGCACCGTCTGGACGTGCGAGCGTTTGGATCAGCCGGCAGTCCCCTCAAGCTCGTGTTCGCAGTCGGTGACGATACGGTCTCGATGCGCAGTGACATGGCTCTCGTGCCGGCGCAGAAGCGCGCCCTGGACGTACGGCAGCTGCGCGAGCAACTCGGCCGGCTTGGTGGAACCTCCTTCGCGCTCGGCGACGTCAATGCGTCGGGGCTCGCGGAAGGTCTGTTCATTCCGGTGAGCGAGCTGAATCACATGCGACAATCGGCGGTCGAAGACCTCGAGCAGCGCATCGGCTGGCGGGCAGACGGCGAACGGGAGGAACGGTCGGCGCTCATCGGCCGCGCGATCGATCGTGTCGGTGATGGGACCGCTATCTGGCAGCGCGAAGGCGAGTTGGAGCGCAACGAACGACCGTTCAATCTCGTCGCTGAGACGTTCGATATCGCGGACGCACGCGCCGCGGCCGAGGGTGGCGCGACGGAGATCTGCTTCGATCCTTTTCTGAGGCATCCCGCGCCGCCGGCCGCGCGAGTCCGAAAGCTCGTAGATGAGCTGGCCGGGAAGGGCGTTGCATTCCGGCTTCGTCTGCCGAGTATCGTGCGCCCGACGGAGCGCCACACGCTGACCAAGTGGCTCGCTCTCCGACTTCCCATGTCAACCGGTCACCTCGGTCTTGTTGCCGAACTGTCGGGCGCGGGTCATGATGTCGTCGCCGATTATGCTGTGAACTGCTTCAATCAGCACACCGCCGCAGAACTTTTCGCGATGGGTGCGGAAGGAATCGTGCTTTCAATCGAGCTCACCACCGACGAGATGCTTGCGGTGAGCGGGCCATGGTCCGGAAAGGGATTTCATTCCGTGATCTACGGTCGCCCCGAGGGGATGACGCTCGAGCACTGCGTGCTCTCGGCCGCGTTTGACAGGGAGCCGACCACGTGCAGAGATCTCTGCGTCCGCGATCACACCAACGTCGAGCTGACCGACCCCGCCGGCTACTCGTTCGCCGTGGCGACGGACAGCGCGTGCCGCAACCGGCTGCTGCACTCGCGGCCACTCGAGGCATCGGAGTTCGTTCCGCGGCTGTGGCGGGGAGGCATTCGCAATTACCGGATGCTGTTCAACGTGCCCGGCGACGAAGTGCTGGATATCGCGAAGAGCTATCGGATGTTGCTGGAAGGTCTTGGCGCGGGGGCCGCCACAGCGGGAGTTTCGCCACGCTCCCTTGTCGGATCGGCCTTCACCAGGGGCCACTTTGCGCGCGCCGTCTGACGCATGAGAGTACTCGTTACGGGTGGTGCGGGATTCATCGGAGTTCGTGGAGTCGTTCCGCGCGCAGCCACTCGGCACTCGCGCGCCGTCCACGGCAAAGATTCGATGACGCGGGTTCTGATTCCGCGGACTATCGTTCGCTGATGCCGCGTCCGACCCTCGATGACGCCCGCGCGGCGCTGCGGGCCTCCTTCGGATACGATCAGTTCCGACCCGGCCAGGAGATGGCCATCGAGTCGGTGCTCTCTGGCAAGGACACGCTCGTCGTTCTGCCCACTGGAGGCGGAAAGTCGGTGTGCTACCAGATCCCTGCGCTGGTGCTGCCCGGGCTAACCGTCGTCGTGTCGCCGCTCATTTCCCTGATGAAGGATCAGGTCGATGCGCTCGAGGCGAGAAATCTCCCGGCCGCATATATCAACAGCACGCTCACGTCGGCGCAGGTGTCTGACCGCCTTGCTCGCGCTGCGCGTGGAGAGCTGCGTCTTCTCTATCTCGCGCCCGAGCGATTCGACTTCGGCAACATCACGACGAAGCTCGCCGACATCGGCGTCAGCCTGCTCGCCATTGACGAAGCTCACTGCATCAGCCAGTGGGGGCACGATTTCAGGCCCAGCTATCTGCGCGTCGCGGAAGCCAGGAAGCGCCTCGGATCACCGCCGACCGTGGCGCTCACCGCCACTGCGACCCCCGAAGTCCGTGAGGATATCTGCCGGCAGCTGGCGCTCGAGAACCCGCGCACGATCATCACCGGATTCGATCGCACCAACCTCACGTATCATGTCCTTCCCGCACGCAATGATGCGGAGAAGGACACTCTCCTCGTCGAAACGCTGAGAAAGCATGACGGTCTCGCCGTTGTCTACGCGGCAACGCGAAAGTCCGTTGATCGCCTGAGCTTCATGCTCGAGCAGCAGGGGATATCCGCGGCCGGATATCACGCCGGACTCGACGACGAGCACCGCCGCGATGTGCAGGAAGCGTTCATGAGCGAGCGGATTCGCGCCATCATCGCCACGAATGCGTTCGGCATGGGAATCGATAAACCCAATGTGCGCCTCGTGATTCATCACTCGATGCCCGGAACTCTCGAGGCATACTACCAGGAAGCGGGCCGCGCGGGCCGCGATGGTAATCGTTCCGAGGTATTTCTCCTCCATGCCTTCCCGGACCGCTTCACGCATGAGTTTTTCATCCGCGGCGCGTATCCCGAGAAGGCAGTCGTCGAGCGCGTGTATGACGGCCTGTCGCGGCAGGCACGGAAGCTCGGCACACTTCCCGACTCGGTCGAGCGGATTGTGCCGCTCATCGGAGGCAAGCTGAGCCCGCGTGAAGCGGAGAGCGCGCTTCGCATCCTCACCCACGCTGGCGCGATCGTCGGCGCCGAGAGTTCGGCGTCGCTGGTAACGGTGCGGCTCATCGCGACGCCGGCGAGAATTCGCCGAGATCTCACCGGAGATGCGAACCCCGAGCTCGGTCTTCTGCGCGTTCTATGGCGCGTCGCCGGCGAGCGGCTCAACGCGGGGGCGACGATAGACCTTGACGCGCTTCCTCCGGGCCTCGCGGGAAGATCCAACGCCACCGGACTGCTCGATGCGCTGCAGTCGCGTCAGATCCTGGTCTGGGAGCGACTCGGCGGCGGCCTGCGGTTGTCGAGTCCCGAGGCCCCGCTGGCCCGCTTCCGCGTGGACTGGGCGTCCATCGACCGTCGTCGCGCAGCGGAGCTGTCGAAGCTCGAGGCGGTGCAGCGGTATGCCTACACGAAGGCCTGCCGCCGCGGGTTCGTGCTTCGGTATTTCGGCGATCCCGCCGCCCGCACGAAGTGCGATGGCTGCGACAACTGCCTGGGCATCACCCGACTTCGCGAGCCGAAGAGCGGTGGCGCGTTGAAGGGAGAGAAAACGTCGCGGTCGCGTAAGCGGGGCGTGGCGACCGCCGTGACCGACAGCGACGACATTGCGCTCGGGGCGGCCGACCAGGATCTCCTCGCCGCCCTCAGGCAGAAGCGCCTCGACATCGCACGCCAGCAGAGCGTTCCCGCGTATATTGTATTCTCCGACCGCACTCTCGCGGACATGGCGCTGAGAAGACCGGCGTCGCTGGAGGCCCTCGCGAACGTGCGGGGCGTCGGAGAGATGAAGCTTGCCCGGTACGGCGAGATGTTCCTCGCGGTGATCCGCAATTCCGAAGAAAACGAAGCAGCCTGACAAATGGACGATTCGCTCTATTTCAGCGATCAACACATAGCGGTGCGGGACATGGTGCGCGAATTCGCGCGCGACGAGGTGGCGCCGGTGGCGGCGCGCTTTGATGCGTCCCAGCAATTCCCCTGGGAAAACATCCAGAAGATGGGAGAGCTGGGTCTCCTGGGGATTCCATGGCCCGAGGAGCTCGGCGGTGCCGGCCTCGACACGCTCAGCTACATGATCGCCATCCACGAGATGGCGAAGGTGGATGCGTCGCACGGAATCACAATCTCCGCGCATACCACGCTCGGAACGTCGCCGATCGTGAATTTTGGGACGCAGGAGCAGAAGGAGCGCTTCGTTCCGTTGCTCGCTTCCGGACGCGTCCTCGGTGGTTTCGGCCTGACTGAGCCCACAGCGGGGAGCGATGCCGCCGGGACACGCACGACCGCCGAGCGCAGGGACGGACGTTATGTGCTGAATGGCTCGAAGATTTTCATCACGCACGGCGGCGTCGGGGAGATCTTCATAGTCACCGCTGTGACCGATCGCGACAGCGGCACAAAAGGGATCTCGTCATTCATCCTTACCAAGGAAGCCGATCTCTCGCACCGCGGCACCGCCACGATCGGGCATGAGCCGTCGTTGCCGAACATGCGCGGATTCAGGGCCGGCAAGAAAGAAGACAAACTCGGCTGGCGAGCGTCGGACACTCGCGAGCTGATCTTCGAGGACGTCGATGTTCCCGAAGAAAACCGGCTCGGCAAAGAGGGAATGGGGTTCATCAACTTCATGCAGACTCTCGACTCAGGCCGCATCGGGATCGCCGCACTCTCCCTTGGCATCGCCGAAGGGGCGTTCGAGCAGTCGCTGAAATACGCCTCCGAGCGGCGGCAGTTCGGACGTGCCATAGCGAACTTCCAGGGCATTCAGTTTCAGCTGTCGGACATGGCAACCGAGATCGAGGCGGGCAAGCACCTCATGTATCACGCCGCATGGCTCGCACAGCACAAGCGCCCGTTCGGCAAGGAAGCGGCGATCGCCAAGCTCTTTTGTTCCGAGCTCGCGATGCGAACGACCATCAAGGCCATTCAGATACACGGCGGCTACGGATACACCAAGGATTATCCGGTCGAGCGGATGATGCGCGACGCGAAGATCTGCGAGATCGGCGAAGGAACGTCGGAGATTCAGCGGGTGGTCATCGCCCGGCACCTGCTGCGGGGGCTTCTGGATTGACCTACTCCGAAATCGCAAAGAAACTCCGGCTCCCGCTCGGCTTCATCTTCGGGATCGCTTATCTCATATTGGCGCGCCCGACCCCGCTGACGCTTGCCGTCGGCGGGGCGATTGCGCTCGTCGGCGTCGTCGTCAGAGCGTGGGCGTCCGGTCACATCTCGAAGAATCAGCGTCTCGCCGTAACCGGCCCGTACGCACACACGCGGAACCCGCTTTATTTCGGAAGCTTTCTGATCGGAGCCGGATTCGCGGTCGCAGCGCACTGGGCCCTGCTTCTTGTAGTGATCGCATTCTGGGCTCTGGTGTACGCGCCTACGATGGAGCGGGAGCGGAAGAACATCCGCGAGCGCTTTCCGGACGCTTACGACCGGTATTCCGCGAATGTCCCCGTTTTCGTCCCGCGAGTCACTCCGTGGAAGGACGGAGAAACCGAGGATGAGGGATTCAGCGGATCTCTATATATGAAGCATGGTGAATGGAAGGCGGGAATCACATACCTTCTGGTTATGGGGTGGCTCGTTTTCAGGATGACACGCGGCTTGTAAGTCGTTGTCACTATTGCAAGAAGCGCTCTGATGCCAGTACATTCTGGCATACGACTTTAGCTCCGCCGGGATGGGGGTGTGTGCGCGACTCGCGCCACCCGGCAACATCATCGGCGGGCGCAGACCAATCGGTTCTTCGTACAATCAGGCGTCGCGTCACAGCGCGCCCACACAATAAGGAACATCCGCCAACCGCCTGTGGACGCCGAGTCGCCGTCCGCAGGTGCCTGGCGGTTAACGATGAAAAGAGAACTCCTCATCAACGCCGGCCTGCGCGAGACGCGGGTGGCGATTCTGGAGGACGGGAAGCTCGTGGAGCTTCTCGTTGACCGTCCAGACAACCGCCGCATGGTCGGCGACATCTATCTTGGAAGGGTCGAGGCCGTCCTCCCGGGCATTCAGGCCGCCTTCGTAGACATCGGTACTGAAAAGAGTGCCTTTCTACACGCATCGGACTTGGTCAGGGAATCCGCCGAAGAGGCGGAGGACGACGACGAGGAGGACGATGACGAGGACCCGGCCGAAGACGTTCCAGCCGGACCAAAGAGCAACGGATCTGGGCAGAACGGCGGTGGGGGCGGACGCAGGCGAGGCAGGAACGATGCGCCTCCGATCCAGGACGCACTGAAGCGCGGCCAGGAGATCATGGTCCAGATCTCGAAGGAGCCCATCTCCACCAAGGGGCCCCGCGTCACCGCCCAGATCTCCCTTGCCGGTCGGTTCCTCGTCTACATCCCCGATTCGTCCCGTGTCGGCGTGAGCCGGAAGATTGCGGCAGGCGCGGAGCGGTCGCGCCTCAAGGAGCAGGTCAGCGCCATTCTGCCCGACAAGTCCGGTGGAGTGATTGTGCGCACTGTGAGCGAGGACGTCACCCCCGAGGCGCTCAAGCGAGACCTCGACACGCTCATGGCGCAGTGGAAGAAGATCACGCGAAAGAGCCAGTTTACCCGCGCTCCCGCGCTCCTGCATCGTGAGTCGGGTCTCACGCGTGGTCTCGTCCGGGATCTGTTCAGCACCAAAGTGGACAGTCTGACGATCGATTCCAAGCCGGTCTTCAACGAGGTGAACGAATACCTCAAGACAGTCGCTCCGGAGCTCATCCCGCGCGTCAAGCTTCACGAGGAGAGAATCCCGCTTTTCGACACCGCGGGAATCGAGGCCGAAATCCGGGAGACGTTCAAGCGGCGCTGCGACCTCCCTTCGGGCGGGTACCTGATCGTCGAGCCCACCGAAGCCCTCGTCTCGATAGACGTCAATTCCGGCCGGTACACCGGCAAGAAGGACCCTGAGAAGACGGTTCTCAAGACGAACATGGAGGCCGCCGCGGAAATCGCGCGCCAGCTCCGCCTCCGCGATGTCGGCGGGATCATCGTCTGCGACTTCATTGACATGGAGACAAAGCAGTCGCGCGACAAGGTGTTGCAGGAGCTTCGCACTCATCTGGGCCGCGACCGCGCCCGAACCAAGGCGTTCGCCGTCAGCGATCTCGGACTTATCGAGATGACCCGCCAGAGAGTGCGGCAAAGTCACTACCAGAGCATGACGGAGCCGTGCCCGACTTGCACCGGCACGGGCCGCGTCTTCACCCCAGAAACGATCGTCCGCCGGATGGAGCGGTCGGTGCGGCGGATGGTGGTGGAAGGGCGCCGGGACAACCTCCTCGTCAAACTGCACCCGGATGTCGCCATGTACGTGCTGGAGCAGGAGAGGGAGCTGGTTCAGCGACTCCAGAAGGCCGCGTCCTTCTCCCTCGAGCTGCGCGACGATCCGCTGCTCAAGCCTGATGAATTCAAGCTGGTGGTGAAGGCACAGGGCAGAGACGTGACGCAGCAGTATGCGGTGGCTTAGGACCTGAAATTCGTCGTGGTACCCAGATGCGTTGACACATGCGTTGACACCCAATTGCGTTGACACCCAAATGCGTTGACACCCAAATGTTGACACCCAAATGTTGAACGCCAGTGATAATGTCACCCTGATACGCCAATAGAAATGTCACCCTCCTAGACTGTTCCTCCTGCGAGGAGGAGCACGTGGAGCGGACATCGATGAGCGACCGGGAGTTGTTGCGTGCGACTGTGTTGACTCGGGTGGTAGGGGGCGATCTGGTTTCGGCGGAGGGTGCCGAGCTTCTGGCGCTTTCGGTGCGGCAGGTGAAGCGGCTGAGGAAGCGCTTCGTTGCTTCTGGAGCGAAGGGTCTGGCTCACGGCAACTTGGCGAAGCCGTCGAATCATGCGCACCCGGATGTGCTACGCGCCCATGTAATCGAGTTGATTCGGGAGCGATACGGCGGGCCCGCGGACCGGGGACCGGGTCAGCGGTTCGGACCGACGCTGGTCGCGGAGCATTTGCTGGAAGACGAGGGGATCGGCGTACCGGTATCGACTCTCAGGCGGTGGATGAGGGTCGAGGGTCTCTGGACGAGGAAGCGGAAGTGGTATCACCGTTTCCGGAGGAGAGAGAGGCGGGGCCACTTTGGCGAGTTGATCCAGCTTGACGGAAGCTTCCACGACTGGCTGGAGGATAGAGGGCCGGGCGGGTGTCTGGCGGGTGTCTCATGACGACGACCGACGATGCGACGAGCACGCAGCTGGCTCTTATGGGCAGCGAGGAGACTCTCTGGTCAGCGACAGGACTTCTCAAGTGGTGGGTCGAGAAATACGGCGTGCCGCGCGCACTCTACACCGACTTGAAGACCCTCTATCACTCTCCGGGCAGGGCTGGCAGGGATGATCGGCCACTGACCCGGTTCGGGCTGATGTGCAGCAAGCTCGGCATCGAGCTTATTCCAGCGTCGAGTCCGCAAGCCAAGGGGAGAGTGGAGAGAACTCACGGGACAAACCAGGACCGTCTGGTGAAGAAGCTGAGACTCAAGGGGATATCGGCTCACGAGGAGATGAACCGGTATCTCCGGGAGATTTATCTGCCGGCCCATAACGCACGATTCGCAAAACCGCCTTCAAATCAGGCGGACTATCATCTCCCGCTCAAAGCCGTCATCGGCCGTATGAAGCCCGAGGACATCTGGTGTCGGGAAGATAGCCGGCAGCTGAGCAATGACGGCGTGATCACCTACGGGAACCGGAAGCTCCAGGTCACCGAGCGACGCGACATGCCTCAAGGATCCAAAGTGCTGGTGCGGACAACCGAGGACGGATCTCTGAGGGTGATTTACCGAAGGCTCGTCCAGGGAGAGATGCGAGAGAATGAACTCAAGTGGCAGGAGCACCAGCCAACGCAACGAGAGATGACCGAAGCGAAACTGGCCGACACTCGGACGCCTCCGCGGCCTCCGCGTGACCGGCTTGCTCCACCGCGTCCCGGAGCGAATCATCCCTGGCGCCTGAAGAACAGCATGGACGTGGCTGAAGCACTACAGGTAAAGAGGGAACTTCAAATGCAAACCACACCACAATCATGATGACAAAAAGACCTGAAGAACAGAACCACCCGAGGGTGACATTTCTATTGGCGTAAGATGGGTGACATTTCTATTGGCGTTTGACAAAATGTTGACACCCAAATTGACTTGGGTGTTAAACCAAAGCGATAATGTCCCCTTGATTCCAAGATAGAAATGTCCCCTATCGACTGATCCTGCGGCGGGGGTTGGATCGGTGGAGAGGACGAAGATGTCGCAAGCAGAGCTGTTGCGAGCTGAGGTGTGTGTACGAG